>JALYUS010000816.1 GCA_030853625.1 Chloroflexota bacterium | reverse complement strand
TCCTAACCCCCTGCCCCTTCCCTCGCAGGGAAGGGGTGACCCTTCTCAATGTCGTGCCCTGTCCCAAACGCCTCAATCTCACGGCGGCTCGCTCCCCCTTCCCTGCGAGGGAAGGGGATTGGGGGGTTAGGATTCCCCGGCATGCCGAGAACGCATAAACCCTGCGCAGCCACGCACGTCGCACCGCACCATCGCGTAAGCAGTGTTATACTTTGCCCAGTGACGTTTGTGACCTTCCGCAGTGCCAATATGTGGGGCATCTGCACGAACGATGTGCAAGCGGAGCCGGGTGGGGAATAAGAACGGGGAGATGCATCGCGACGATGCACACCACCGAGATGCGCGGCAATAGGAGAGCGTTCAATCAAGTCGTGCCATACAGGCATCGGCGCGCAAGGGCTGAACGCGTCCCACGAGGGGTCGTCGTGCCCCGAACGAGCGGAGCGGAGAAGAGCGTATGGCTGCGACGATAGCGCTGTATCGCACGTCAATCGGCAAGAAGACCGTCATGGCAGTGACGGGGATCATCCTCTATATCTTTATGATCCTCCACATCTACGGCAACCTGAAAGTCTTCGAGGGTCGGGAGAAGTTCAACGCCTACAGCGACTATCTCCGCGTCGTCGGCAACCCGATCTTTTTCCGCACCGAACTCTTGTGGCTCATTCGCGTCGTCCTGCTCGTTTCTGTCATCCTGCACATCGTCGCGGCGGTGCAACTGACGCAGCAGAGCGTCGCGAGCCGCCCGGTACGCTACGTCAGCAAGAAAGAGACGGACGCGACGATTGCCTCGCGCACGATGCGCTGGGGTGGCCTCGTCATCTTCTTCTTCATCATCTATCACATCCTCGATCTGACGTTGGGTACGGCCCATTCAGGCGCATACCAGGCGGGCGATGTCTACGGCAACGTCGTCTCCGGTTTCAGCCATTGGTACGTGACCTTCTTTTACGTCCTGGCGATGATCGCGCTCGGCTTCCACCTTTATCACGGCGTCTGGAGTATGTTCCAGACCCTCGGCATCAACCGCCGCAAGTACAATCGGTTTTTCCGGGGCCTGGCGCTCGTCTCGGCGGTGCTGATCGCCGGGGGCGGTATCGTCGTCCCAATTGCCGTCTTGACCGGCATCGTCAGTTAGGAAAGCGAAAAGAGCGCTATGGCAACAATCGTCGCACCGCCCGCCATTGATGTTGGTCGCCGCGCACCGAGCGGGCGTGACATCGTCCTCGACGCCAAAATCCCCGCTGGGCCGATTGAGCAGAAATGGGAGAAGCACCAGTTCGAGATGAAACTGGTGAACCCGGCGAATAAGCGCAAGTTCACGGTGCTCATCGTTGGCTCCGGCCTCGCGGGAGGCGCCGCCGCCGCGTCGCTGGCCGAACTCGGCTACCATGTCAAATGCTTCTGCTATCAGGATTCGCCGCGCCGCGCGCACAGCATCGCTGCACAGGGCGGCATCAATGCCGCGAAGAACTACCGCAACGACGGCGATAGCATCTACCGCCTCTTCTACGACACCGTCAAGGGCGGAGACTTCCGCTCGCGCGAGGCGAATGTCTACCGACTGTCCCAAATCAGCGTCAACATCATTGACCAGTGCGTCGCGCAGGGCGTGCCCTTCGCGCGCGAGTACGGCGGCCTCCTCGATAATCGCTCCTTCGGTGGCGCGCAGGTCTCGCGCACTTTCTACGCGCGCGGTCAGACGGGGCAACAACTGCTGCTCGGCGCGTACTCGGCGCTCTCGCGGCAGATCGGCCTCGGTAACGTGGAGATGTATGCACGTCACGAGATGCTCGACCTCGTCGTCGTGGACGGCGCGGCGCGGGGCATCATCGCGCGCGACCTCGTGACGGGCGAGATCACGCCGTACGTCGCCGATGTGGTCGTGCTCGCCTCCGGCGGGTACGGAAATGTCTACTACCTCTCGACCAACGCAAAAGGATGCAACGTCACAGCAGACTGGCGAGCGTACAAGCGCGGCGCACTGTTCGCGAACCCCTGCTACACGCAGATTCACCCGACGTGCATTCCCGTTTCGGGCGACCACCAATCGAAACTGACGCTGATGAGCGAGTCGTTGCGGAACGACGGGCGCGTCTGGGTGCCAATGCAGGCGGGCGATACGCGACCGCCCGCGATGATCCCCGAAAGCGAGCGCGACTACTTCCTCGAACGCAAATATCCGAGTTTCGGCAACCTCGTCCCACGCGATGTCGCCAGCCGCAACGCGAAGGAGGTCTGTGATGAGGGGCGCGGCGTCGGGCCGGGCGGGCGCGGCGTCTACCTCGACTTCGCGGAGGCGATCACGCGGCTAGGGCGGCGGGTGATCGAGGAACGATACGGCAACCTCTTCGATATGTATAACAAGATCACCGGCGAGAACTCGTACGAAGCGCCG
Source organism: Chloroflexota bacterium (assembly GCA_030853625.1). Lineage (GTDB taxonomy): Bacteria > Chloroflexota > Chloroflexia > Thermomicrobiales > JALYUS01 > JALYUS01. The sequence continues at coordinate 4,609 of JALYUS010000816.1, read as the reverse complement.
ATGCGCATCTACCCGGCCATTCACTACACGATGGGCGGCCTCTGGGTGGACTACAACCTGATGAGCACGATCTCCGGTCTCTTTGTCGGTGGCGAGGCCAATTTCTCCGACCACGGCGCGAATCGCCTCGGCGCGAGCGCGCTGATGCAGGGCCTCGCGGACGGCTATTTCATCCTCCCCTACACGATCGGCAACTACCTCGCGAGCGCGAAACTGTCGAAAACGGAGACGACCCATCCCGCCTTCGCGGAGGCCGAGGCAGAGGTGAATGCCCGCGTCAAGCGGCTCCTGGGCATCAAGGGGAAGCGGACGGTAGATTCCTTCCATCGCGAACTCGGCCACATCATGTGGGATTATTGCGGCATGGCCCGCAACGACGCGGGGTTGCGCCACGCGCTCGCGGAAATCCCGCACCTACGCGAGGAGTTCTGGCAGAATGTCAACGTGATGGGTGAGAACGCGGAACTGAATCAGTCGCTCGAAAAAGCGGGGCGCGTCGCGGATTTCCTCGAACTCGGCGAACTGATCTGCACGGACGCCCTCAATCGCACCGAATCGTGCGGCGGCCACTTCCGCGAGGAGAGCCAGACGGCGGATGGCGAAGCCTTGCGCGATGATGCGCATTTCTCGCACGTCTCGGCGTGGGAATACACCGGCGTCGGCAACACCCCCGCCTTGCATAAGGAGCCTCTCGAATTTGAGTATGTTCACCCCTCGCAACGGAGTTATGTGTAATGGCAACACTCGCATCGCGGGGCACGATTACAGCAAACAACGGTCATACAGGCCGCACGCTGAACCTCACCCTCCAGGTCTGGCGGCAGAGAAACACCGCCAGCGCGGGAAAAATGGTCATGTACAAGGCACAGGACATCAGCATGGATATGTCCTTCCTGGAAATGCTCGATGTCGTCAACGAGGGGTTGATCGCGCGCGGCGAGGAGCCAATCGCCTTCGATAACGACTGCCGCGAGGGCATCTGCGGCACCTGCGGATTCATGATTAACGGCGTCGCGCACGGCCCTGAATCCGGCACGACGGTCTGCCAACTGCATATGCGCCATTTCAAGGACGGCGAAACAATCACGATTGAGCCGTGGCGCGCGCGCGCCTTCCCGGTCATCAAGGACCTCGTCGTGGACCGCGGCGCGTTTGATCGGATCATCCAGACAGGCGGCTACATCACCGCCCCGACCGGCGGCGCGCAGGATGCCAATGCGATTCTCGTCCCGAAGGCGGATGCCGATATTGCGTTCGACTCCGCCGCCTGCATCGGCTGCGGCGCATGCGTGGCGATGTGTCCGAATGCCTCCGCGATGCTCTTCACCGCCGCGAAAATCTCGCACCTCGGCCACCTGCCGCAAGGCCAACCGGAGCGGGACGACCGCGTGCTGCGGATGGTCGAGCAGATGGATGTCGAGGGCTTCGGCACCTGCACCAACATCGGCGAGTGCGCGGCAGTATGCCCAAAGGAGATCCCGATGGACGTCATCTCCTTCATGAACCGCGACCTGCTCCATGCCACCCGCCGCAAAAACCGCGAAGCGAAAACGAGCAACGAGTAATATGGTCAACACATTTCGGCAGCGACGCCCTCAACCGGGGATCGCATGAACCAATGGCGCTCATGGATACGGCGGCTCGACCGGAAACAGTATGTACTACTATCAGGTGGCACGTTCTTTGTGCTTAGTGCTGGGTTCTCCATCGTCCTTGACCTTGTTCGCGGTCCAGCGATTACCGGTCATAGACTGATCGGTGTGTTGATATCCTGGTTCGTCGGTGCGGCATTGTTTGGCTGGATAAATTCTTTCGGCTCATGGCGCGGCAAGTAATAGGCACCTGATAATCATCGTCTCGTTCGTGCCGATCCCCGCTACGTTCTGAGATCGTGTCAACGCACATGCATCAATCCGCGCGAAACCGATACACGAAGGAGCGGTCGTTATAGATTCTTCTCTGCTATCATTACATTGAAGCGTGATCCGCGAGCAGGAGGATCATTATGGTTCGAGAGCAGGTAAAAGCACGAACAATCGTCCGTAACCCGCGCATCCTTTTCGGTGAACCGACGATCGAGGGAACGCGCATCCCGGTGCGGTCGGTCGTCCTGTATCACTATTCCTATGGCGATATTGCGGGGGTGGTGAGCGCACTGCCAACGTTGAGCGCGTCCGACATTGAAACAGCCCTCCACTTCTACCGCGAGCACCGCGACGAGATCAACAAGCATATCGCGGAGAATACTGAGGGCGAAGATTTTCCTTACGACAAACTGTGATGCAGGCTGCCGCAATCTATTTGGATGAGTGTGTAGACCAAAATAGTATGCCGTATCTACGACAACGGGGATTCGTTGTCCGAACCGCACAATCACAAGGCATGACAGCAGCATCCGATGAGCAGCAGATACGGCGCGCGCACGCGGATCGTTCACTTCTTCTCACGACCAATGTACGACGTGACTATGTCCGGTTGCATGCGATCTTTGATGCGAATGACGAGATGCATAGTGGCATCATCACGATTCCCGAGACATTTAACCCTGATCGCCTCACAATCCGTGCCGCGATGATGCTCGATTGGATCACCATCGAGTTTACTGATCCTCATAATCGTCTCTTTCGCTGGACGGATTTGCAGCGACGACTCATCGATGGCTATCTACGCGACGGGTACACTACCGTAGAGATCACGCTCGTACTCGGCAGAACGAACGAGATTCGATGAATACGCAGTACGCTCTCACTGCGGTCATTCTCGCGGGCGGGCAAAGTCGGCGAATGGGGGCGGATAAGGCGTTATTGCGGCTACCGTCCGGGGGGCCGACGCTGATCGAGCGGGTCGTCGCGGCGGCGCGGGCGATAGCGGATGATGTCGTGATTGTCGGGGGGAATGCGGGACGGTTGCCGCCGATGGCCGTCCGCACCGTGCCGGATGCGATTGCGGGTGCGGGGCCGCTGGCGGGGTTGGTCGCGGGGTTTGCGGCGGCATGGCACGCGGATATTCTCGCGCTCGCCTGCGATCTACCCTATCTCTCCGTGCCCCTCCTGCGCTGGATGGCGGCGCTACCCCGGACATGGGATGCGCTCGCTCCCGCACTTCCGCATGCGGATGGCAAGACGGGATGGGAGCCATTGCACGCACTCTATACGCGCGCCTGCCTCGCCCCGATGCATGCCGCCCTCGACCGGGGCGACCGGCAGGCAACCGCCTTCTTTCCGGCGATCGCCGTCCACCCGCTGACCGCCGACGAGATGCGACGATACGATGCAGCAGGCCGCTCCACGATCAGCGCCAATACGCCGGATGCGTGGGGCGAAGCCGCCCGCTGGCTCGCGAACCAAGCCGACGCTATACTACGTGACGAATGAATTGGGGGATGCCCTGACAGGTTTGGATAATGGGGAGATGACGATGGCCCTTCAAGGTGGACGCGATTACCGAAAGTTCATGGTGGATGATGCGTTGGAGCCTGCGCTCCTGCCACTTGATGTCTGGAACGCGCTCTTTGATGCGTATCAGAACAAGCCCGGCAACTTCTACAAGGGGTTCAAACGGCTCGGCGTGCTCCGCCTCGATGTCGAGCAGGAGATCAAACAGGCCGAGGAAGCGGGTAAGTGGCTGAACGAGGATGAGGCGGCGCGATACGTCCTCTACGAGGTGATTGACGAACTCGGTAACGACATGTGGTACCAACGGGCGATGTCGCTGATCGAGGAGGACTGCCGCAAAGATGTCGCCTGGCGACCGAAGAACTACGCGACATACCTCGATCCCATCTACGATGAACAAGAAACGCGCGGCTGGCAACCCTACTGGGAACCCGCCCGCTGGGTCTTGCCCGGCGCGCAGGCGTAACGAAGCAATGAGCAATGAGCAATGAGAGGCATCACGTCCTACTGATTGCTGACCGAAGAACCGGACGCTTTTGTACATCGTTGTAGAAAACGGCATGCATGCTATCATACACGGACACGATGCGAGGATAGAAGTAGACGCGAGGGGAATATGCGATGAGCACAGCGACACGGCGTTGGACCCGGCGGGGTGGGGCGGTGGGAATGCTGCTGCTAATGGCGGCGCTCCTCAGCGCGTGCATCGAGGCGAATTCCAGCAGCACGATCGGCTCCGACTTCACCGGCACGACGAACATCCGCATCGGCATCTCGAAAGTAGCCTTGCAGACACTAGCGACAATCGGCAATAGCCTCGGTGGCACGCCGGCGCCGAATTCCGGTGGCGCGTTGGATAATCCCTTTGGCGACGTGACGAATCAGGTCACCGGCATGGGCGGCACAGTGAAACCGTATGACAACGCCAATTTCACGGGCGTTGACATCACGATGCCGTTTACATCGCTCGACGAGATGCAGAATCAGATCAACACCATCCTCGGTGGTTCGTCCGGTTCATCCTCATCGTCCAGCCCGTCGAACCCGCTATCTGGCAGTAGTGGTCAAAACCCACTCATTCAGATCACCGCAAAGAGCACCGATAGCGGCATCCGCATTGACGGCACGGTGGACCCCTTGAGCGCGCTCAATGACCCCAACAACCCGAATGCCATCCCCGGCCTTGATGTCTCGGCGCTCTTACTCGGCGGCGG
>JALYUS010000021.1 GCA_030853625.1 Chloroflexota bacterium | reverse complement strand
ACGAGTTGCAGCGTGTCGGTATCGCCCGTGACGATGTACGTCTCGACGCCCTCGCGCGCCGCGACGCGACCGAGCGTGCCGATCACATCGTCCGCCTCGTAGCCGGGAATCATGAAGATCGGGATATTGAGCGCCTCGACGACTTCCTTGACGCGTTCCTGCTGCTGCCGCATTTCGTCCGGCATCGGCGGGCGGTGCGCCTTGTAGGTGGCGAGCAGATCGTCGCGGAATGAGCCGCCCTTGTCGAAGGCGACGACGATGTAGGCGGGCGTGAAGGCCCGGAGTGCGTCGAGCATCATCGAGGTGAAGCCAAAGGTGGCATTGATGAGTTCTCCAGTGGAGGTCGCCATCGTCTGCGGCAGCGCGAAAAAGGCGCGATAAAGAAGCGCGTGACCGTCAATGAGCACGATCCGTTCTTTTGCCACGTCGCTTCCTTTCAGCAATGAGCAACCAGCAATGAGCGATGAGTATAATGCGCTTTCCCACCCATTGCTCATTGCTCGCTGCTTATTGCTCGTTGCTTAGTTGCCTTCTTTATTCTCGTCTGAGAAATCGAGGCTGTTGATGAAGTTGCGGAAGGAGGTCAGTTTCTCATCCTCCGGGGAAGGCTTTGGCTTCGCCTCCGCGTCCACCTCTTCCTCGTCTTCGCCGAAGAGAACGCCCGCTTTGTCCATCACGGATTCATCCACGAAAATTGGTACTTTTGTGCGCACGGCGAGAGCGAGGGCATCGGAGGAACGCGAGTCCACTTCGATCTGCCGCCCCGCCGCCTCGATGACAATGGTGGCGTAGAAAACGTCCTCCCGCAGCCCGCTAATCAGGACGCGCCGAACGCGCCCGCCGAGGTCGCCGATAATTTTCTTCATGATGTCATAGGGGAGTGGCCGGGCCGCCTCGACCCCCTGCAACTCCATCGCGATCGCTTCCGCCTCGAAGTGCCCGATCCAGATCGGGAGATAGCGTTCGCCCTCTAATTCCTTGAGGATGACGACGCGCTGGTTCGTGACGAGGCTGACGCGGACAGATTCGACGACTGATTCGATCATGAAGCGCACGCCTTTCGCGGCACGGTTGGTAGGGAATGTCTCGATATGGCGCGATGCGGATTCATGCGGAAATCCGTCCTCCATGCAGCGAAACCACGTCACGCACCATCCCGATTGTACCGCCATCACCGGGATGGGGCAACGTTAGCGCATGGCCGCCAGTGCCGGATGCGATGCGGTTGCGACGCGCTGTACGAGTTCGTCCGCCAGATCACGGTACGCCTGCGCGCCGCGCCCGGAAGCATCATACTGGGTAATCGCCTGCCCATACGAGGGCGCTTCCGCGAGGCGGACGGTGCGTGGCACGACGCTCTTGAAGATGCGCGTTGGAAAGAAACGGCGCACTTCCGCGACGACCTGCGGCGCGAGACGGGTGCGTGCGTCGTACATCGTCATGATGACGCCCGTCACGTCCAGTATTGGGTTGACGGTGCGCTTGACGCGATCTACCGTCTGCACGAGTTGCAGGAGGCCTTCGAGGGCGAGGAACTCGCACTGGATCGGGATGAGGACGCCGTGCGCCGCCGTCAGTGCGTTGACGGTGAGCAGGCCGAGTGAGGGCGGGCAATCCACGAAGATGAAGTCGTACGCCTCCGCCACCGTCCCAAGTGCGCCGCGCAGGATGGTCTCGCGTCGCGGCAGGTCCACTAATTCGATCTCCGCCGCCGCAAGGACGCTGGTGCTCGGCAGGAGATCGAGGCGCGCAACGCGCGTTGGTCGGATGACCTCGGCGGCGGGCGCTTCATTGAGCAGCACGTCGTAGAGCGTCGTCGCCATCGCGGTTTTATCCATGCCGAGGCTGCTGGAGGCGTTTCCCTGCGGGTCGGTATCCACGAGAAGCACGCGCCGCTCCATCGCCGCGAGGCACGCCGCGAGGTTGACGGCGGTCGTCGTCTTGCCGACGCCGCCCTTCTGGTTTGCCACCGCGAAAATCCGCGCGCTCCCGCCCATACGCACCGCTTCCGAACACCCGTACGAACACTGCCGCGAGTGTAGCGCGATGACCGAGGGAACGCAACGGGCGGGGAGGGGTGCGGTATACTCTCCGCACATGGTCGCTCGCACAGCACAAGGAGAAACGAACATGAACGGTGTCGTCGTTGCGCCGCAGCCACGAGCGGCGGAAGTGGGTGCGGACGTTCTTCGGGAGGGCGGGAACGCCTTTGATGCGGCGGTGGCGGCCGCATTCGTCCAGGCGGCGACCGATCCGCTGATGTGCGGCATCGGCGGTATCGGTGTCGCGCAGATTTTCGACGCGGCGTCGGGCGAGAACGTCGTCCTCGACTTCGTTGGGCGCGTCGGCTCGCGTGCCCGCGCTGACCAATGGGCGACATTGGCGCGCCGCACCGCCGAGGGCAAGACCTACGTTGAGGGATGGCACAATTACCTCGGCTACCAATCCATCCTCATTCCCGGCACGGTCGCGGGGTTGGCGGCGATCCACGCGCGCGGGCGGATGCCGTGGCGCGACCTCGTCCAGCCCGCCAT
>JALYUS010000814.1 GCA_030853625.1 Chloroflexota bacterium | reverse complement strand
AGGAGAAACATCAAGTCAATGTACGCGCCGGACGGCGTATCCGTGTACTTGAAGGGTTGAAGCGTCGTGCCTTCGGTTGTCGTGGCGATTTTCAGTTCGCCGCCGTTGATGGGCGTGCCCACGTTCGCCGCAGTGGTCGGCGCCGCGCCCGCCGCCGCACTCCCCGCGCTCGTCGGCACTGCGGCAGCCGCACCACTTGCTGTTGTCGCCCCCGCTGTCGGTGTCGGCGCGCTGGAACTGCCGCAAGCAGCGAGGAAGGCCGCAATCGCCGACATGGAGCAACCGAGCGCCGCCGCCCGGACGATGAAACGGCGGCGACTCAATCGCCCCGTCGTCAATGATGTGAGTAAGCGTTGGAGTTCCCCTTCGGTGGACATAATCTCCCCTCCTCCGTACCGGCGATCGAAGCGCCGCACACAGCAACGCGCGGATTTCCCATGTTGGTCGCACAGTAATCCGCGCGTGGAATGCCGTCAAGCAAAACGAGCAGACAGCGGGCAGCGAAAAGAACGTTCAAGGCGTGTCGCTTCTTCCGCCTCCAACTGCCTGCTCAGTTCGAGGCGCGATAGTTTGGCGCTTCTTTGGTGATCGCGATGCTGTGCGGATGGCTCTCACGCAGCCCGGCGCTGGTGATGCGGTTGAAATGCGTGTCGCGCTGCATCGCGCGAATGTCCGCCGCACCGGCATAACCCATCGCGGAGCGAAGGCCGCCGATCAGTTGATAGACAAGTGGGCCGAGCGCGCCCTTGTAGGCAACGCGCCCCTCGATCCCCTCCGGCACATACTTGTTGACGTTGCCGGAGACGCCCTCCTGGAAATAGCGGTCGGACGAGAAACGCTCCTTCATCGCGCCGAGCGATCCCATGCCCCGGTACTCCTTAAACCGCTCACCCTGATAGAGCACGACATCGCCCGGCGATTCATCCAGCCCCGCGAAGAGCGAGCCGAGCATGACGCTGTCCGCCCCGGCGGCAATCGCTTTAGCGATGTCGCCGCTGAACTGGATGCCGCCATCGGCGATCACGGGAATATCGTATGCCGCTGCCGCGCGGACGCAGTTCCAGATCGCGGTAATCTGCGGCACGCCGGTACCCGCGACGATGCGCGTCGTGCAGATGCTCCCCGGTCCGATGCCGACCTTGATTCCATCCGCGCCCGCCTCGATCAGCGCCTCCGCCGCGCCCGCCGTGGCGATGTTCCCGGCGATCACCGGCACATCCCACGTCTGCTTGATGCGCTGAACGATCTGCAGAATGTCTCTGTTGTGCCCATGCGCGGTATCCACGAAGAGGGCGTCAATCTCCTTCGCAACCAGCGCTTCGGCGCGTTCCATCGCGCCATCGCCCGTGCCAACAGCCGCCGCGACGCGCAGCCGCCCTTTGCTATCCTTTGAGGCGTTCGGGAACTGAATGCGCTTCTGAATGTCCTTAACGGTAATCAGACCCTTGAGGCGGAAATGCTCGTCCACGACGGGCAGTTTCTCGATCTTATTGTGGTAGAGGATCGCCTTCGCCTCTTCGAGCGTCGTGCCGACCGGGACGGTGACGAGGTTCTCTTTCGTCATCCGCTCGCGGATCGGCTGATCCACATTCTCCTCAAAACGCAGATCGCGATTCGTCAGGATACCGACGAGTCTGCCCCGTTCGTCCGTGATCGGTACGCCGGAGATGTGGTATCGCTCCATCATCGCCTGCGCATCCCGCACACGGTCGTCCGGGCCAAGCGTAACAGGCTCGACGATCATGCCGGACTCACTGCGTTTGACTTTGTCCACCTCATCCACCTGCGCGTCAATCGGCAGATTGCGGTGGACGACGCCGATGCCGCCTTCCCGCGCGAGGGCAATGGCGAGGCGCGCTTCGGTGACGGTATCCATCGCGGCGGAGATGAGGGGGATGGCGAGGGTGATGTCGCGCGTCAGGCGGGTGGTCAGGCTAACATCTTTGGGCAAGACCTCCGAAGCGGCCGGTTCGATCAGGACATCATCAAAGGTGAGCGCGACGGGGCCGAATTTGGCGGCGAATGCCGCGTTGGATGGGGACGGATCGGGGCTACTCAGGTATTTCTCGATCGTCTGCATCGGGCGCTCGCCTCCTCTGTACATATGGGGGAACAGACGGTGCGCATGCACACTGTCCGTACGATGGTTAAGTATCGCATGGGAAGGGAACGCGGTCAACGCGCGTGGTGGGCGATGCAGGGTTCGAACCTGCGACATCCACGGTGTAAACGTGGCGCTCTGACCAGCTGAGCTAATCGCCCAAGGGAACACAAAACGAGAGGTGGTGCGCGAGAAGGGACTTGAACCCTTACCCCGTTAACCGGGACCAGGCCCTCAACCTGGCGCGTCTGCCAATTCCGCCACCCGCGCACGAGGGTGCGCAGAGAGTATGCACTGGCCCCCTTTGAATGTCAAATTTTTCGCTCCGCTTGACCGTTCGACGGCGCGCACCGTATACTCTGCTCTGCGGCGGAAACGCCGACGGGAGTGACGCGCCGACGTAGCTCAATTGGCAGAGCAACGGTTTTGTAAACCGTAGGTTGCCGGTTCAAGTCCGGCCGTCGGCTCCAGTGATACGCGAGAGAGCGGGCAGGTACCAGAGCGGCCAAATGGGACTGGCTGTAAACCAGTTGGGAAACCTACGGGGGTTCGAATCCCTCCCTGCCCACCACGCACATCGGCCCTGATAGCTCAGTTGGTAGAGCACATTCTTGGTAAGAATGAGGTCATCGGTTCAAGTCCGATTCAGGGCTCCATCCTTTCTCTAGCAAACGAACGATGGTCATTCGTCGTTATCACAGCATCACCGCTACAAAACATCAGCACATATTTACAC
>JALYUS010000776.1 GCA_030853625.1 Chloroflexota bacterium | reverse complement strand
GCCGACGGCGGGATGCCTTCGCCCGCCGTTCATCTCTCTTCCCTTATGACGGTGGTGATCCGGCGAGGTACGTTCCCTCGGCGCTGTTCCGCCCGCCCGTCGCTTGCGCAATGTAGTCCTCACGCGGCGGCGCGAAAATATCGAGTGCGGTCACACCCTCCGGCCCAACCGTCGCACTGTGCGGTATGTTCGGAGCGATCGCGTAGACATCACCGACATGCAGTACCCAGGGCTCGGCATCTTCCGCGCCGACGCGGAGATGGATCTCCCCCGCGATGACCGTGCCACATTGCTCATGCGGGTGGCTATGCCAACCGACGACCCCACCAGGTTCAATGATCACAAAGTTCATCATCGCCCGGCCGCCGCTGAAGACTTCCATTTCGATGCCCGGCAGCGGTTTAAAGCGGGGCAAATCCTTCCGGTTCATCATCTCCGTCCGGAAGCCGAGCGGCTGCGAAGCGGGTCCAGGATCAGTCTCGCGTTGCATCTGCACACCCCTTTCATAGTCGGCAGTCGTCAGTCGTCAGTCGGCAGTCATCTGTGGGTTTTCACTCGGCATTCGCCAAGCCACACCGGCTATTCACGACCGACGACTGCCGACTGCCGACCGATCACTGTACTCCCTATTGTGGCCCATATTCTAGCACGGATCACTTTCCACAATCCGCCTGCCTTATCCACATCTGCACCGGCCGTTTGTGGATAATTCGCGCGGTGGATAACTTTGTCACTCTGTTCTACTGCCAGCCACACCTGCGAAAGCATAGTACGTACGCGTCCATTCTACCAGAGTGCGCGCGAAGCGCAGAACAAAACTTTCCCCATCCCGTGGGGATAACCGGCCATTTTCGGTGGATAAGTCGCCGACATTGTGGATAATCCGTGGGTAGTGGGTGGGCGAAAAGGGGATGGCCCGCCGCCCTGTGGATGATCGGCGGAGAGTACGGCACGCCGTCCCCACGATTGCGGCGAAGAGAAGGGTTATCCACGGGCGATGTGGATAGGTGGATAACTCCTCGACAGGTTTGGGGATGTCGTTTCCGCTTACCACTACTGAGAAAACCGGGTTATCCACGGTATCCACATCCCCTACGACGACGACGAATCTCCTACTCCTTTTTAACAAAGGGTATTACACCAACGGATCAATCGGTTCTCCCCAGGCGAGAATGGACCGTGCCGGGCGGTTGCAGACGCCGTTGCCGCCGCGCACAATGGCGCCTGATCGCCGCCAGGAATGGTCGTGACGAAATTGCGCATGACGACAGGAGCGCCATGAACCTGATGAAAGAAAAGGATTTACTGGTTGACGTAGCGTCGGCATCTTTCAGGCGAACGAATGCCGCGCCGCGCCGCGCCCGCTTGTGGACCGCGAGTCTCTTTCTCTTCGCCGCCGCGTTTTTCCTCCTCCTCGGTAGCGGACACATCTACGCGCGCGATGAAGAAACGCTCTACCAGATGGCGGACGGTCTCGCGCTCCACGGCGAACCGCTCGTTTCCCCCGATGTTTGGGGCATTGTCGAGAGCGCCGCCCCAGGTAAGCACGGGCTGCGACCAACGAGTTACGCGCCGGGGCAGCCCTTCCTCGCCGTGCCGTGGTATTGGGCGGGCCGCGCGGTCGGCGCCCTCGGCGGGTCGGCTTACGCGGTCTACCTCAGTCGGTTCGTCGTCCTCACCTTCAATGGCTTTGTGACGGCGGCAACAGCGGCGCTCCTCTTCCGGTTCGCGCTCGCCTTCGGCTATCGGGCGCGGGTCGGCGTGGCGCTTGCCGTCTGTTTCGGAACGGCGACCTTTGCGCTCATTCAGGCCCGCACCTTCTTCGCCGAACCGCTCACGGCGCTCCTTGTACTGCTCGCGTTTTTTCTCATTCGGGAGGCGACGCGCGTCACAATAGAGCGCCAACGCTCGCTGCTCCTCGCCGGATCCGGGTTCGTGCTGGCGTCGGCATTCTGGGTGAAGATTCACGCGGCGCTCTTCGTGCCGGTGCTGGCGCTCTATCTGACAATGATGGCTTTCCCGACGTTCCGGGATGCGCGCGCATGGCGGCGATGGCGGACCCTCTTCGGGCGGGGTGCGTGGTGGATCGGCGGATTCGTCCTGCCAATTGCCGGGCTGCTCTGGTACGATCGCTGGCTCTACGGCAGTCCCTTTACAACCGGGTATGGGGATAGTGCGAATCTCTTTACCACGCCGCTGACAACCGGCTTGCATGGCCTGCTGTATAGCAGCGGAAAGGGCATTCTCTGGTACGCCCCGCCGCTGCTTTTCGCTCTGATCGGGTTCATCCCCTTTCTTCGGCGATTCCCACGCGATGGCATCGCCGTCCTCAGCGCGGCGGCGATCAACGTGCTTTTCTATGCCCGTCTGCAATACTGGCATGGCGATGGATCGTGGGGCCCGCGCTATCTGCTTATCGTTTTGCCGTGGCTCCTACTGCCGACACTGCCGGTCCTGGACCGCTTGCTGACTCCCGGATGGGGATATGCGAAAACTGCGGCGCGCGCGGGAGCGGTCGCGGTGCTGCTTATCGGGATCAGCGTGCAGTTTCTCGCCATTGCGGTTAGTTTTGACGTGCCAATCCTCACCAGCACAAATGAGCAGGCCCGTTTCTTCACGCCATCGCAGTCGCCGATCGTTCTCTCGGCACGGACCACCCGAAGCCGGTTCGCCGCCTGGTGGCAGGAGCAGCACCCGGCGGCGAACACATTTCTGCTCGCTCAGGGCTTCGCGCCTGCGGAAGGGGAGCGCGGCGCGTACTTCCCCCGGTGGACGTACGGCGATGCGGTCGTCACGCTCAATCCGAAGAGCGGCGCGACGTTGCACATCAAACTGACTTATTTCGATCACCGCCCCGCCGCACTACGCGCGACCGCGACACCGGTCACGGTGACGATCGGTACGGAGACGCTCGCGCCAGTTGATCGCCTCCCAATCGCCACGGCAAATGAGGGGTTCATTCTCGCCTATGATATTCCCTCCGCCACGCTGCACGCCGCCGGTACGCGTCTCGCCATTCACACCCCGACGTGGAATCCGGCGCGGGCGGGGGTGAGCAACCGCGATGAAGACCTCGGCATCTTCGTCAATAACCTTGAACTCTGGGCGGATGGTGTGCCGATGGTGGCGGAGGAAGCGACGCGCTTTCCGCCCGTGCCTGCGACGCCCCGCAACGTCTGGTTCTGGTCGAACTATCCCGAATTCCCTCATCTGCTCGATTGGTGGCCGGTGATGCTGCACGACGCTCGGCTGCCGGGTGCGCTCGCCGTTGGCGTCTCGGTGGGGATGCTCATCTGCATTGCCCTGCTTGTCGGCGGCGCCAGTTTCTGTCTGCGGGTGGCGCGGCGTTGCGTGAACGCGCTTTGAATGGGGAACTCAGCGCGTTGTGAACAGTCGGGGGAAGCGTGTATCGAGGCAAGAACGTGAGTATCGTCATCCCCTGCTACAACGAGGAGGAAGGCATCCGTTTTGTCCTCGAGCACATGCCTGCCTACATAGATGAAGTACTCATCGTGGATAACAGCGGAATCAGATCGGTAACGACATCCTCACCCATGCGGCGCGGTTGCTCTATCGCATTACTATCGCGGATTCGCAGTCCGGCATGTGGGTTTTTCACCGACGATGCCTGGAGATGGTCCACCTGGCGGAAGGCGGGATGGCCTTTTCAGAAGAGATCAAACGGGAAGTGATCGCCACGCCGGGTATTGATTTCGCGGAAACGCACATCACCTACGCGCCACGGATCGGGATGACAAAGCTCTTCACCTTCCGCGACGGTGTCGGTAATTTCGCGTATCTCTTTCGCCGCCGGTTCCGTCCGCGCCGCGTGCTCGCTGCCTCAACCGCACTCGTCCGCACGGAGATCGCCGAACAGACTGACCGTCCGCTACCGGAGCATGGCCCGTGAAGGCGCCGACATCGGCTCTCCGGATAAACATGTAATTTCCGCATTGCAGTCACGAAAAGGGTCGCCGAGTTATGCACCGTTTCGTGGATAGCGTGGATAAGTCGCTGCATTGCGCGCGCTTCGTGCCGATCAACCAAGCCAGCGATGCAAATCGCTGAGGATGCTCCAGAGGATTTGCAGGAAGGCCACCGTGAAGATCACCGAGAAGATGACGATGGAGATATCGCGCCCCGCTTTGACGGGCCGAATGATGAAGTTATAGACCGGGACGACGAAGGCGCCGTAGACCACCCCGATTGCCAGCAGCACAAAGATGATATTGAGGACGATCACGATTCCTTCCCTCATCGCCACGCCGACGTGCCATGTCATCGGGCGGAAAGTATAGCATCTCGCCCCCGTATCTTATCCGCCGCGAAAATACCCGGACAGAACGCAAGGCGGCGGGGAGCATTGCTCGCCGCCGCCTTGTTGCATCTATTCGATTGTTGTTGGGATGTGGCCAGTGAGGTGGGGCGGTTGCCCCGCGACAATCGGAGGGATTGCCATGTCCACATACGTAGTATCGCATACCCGCGCGAGAACTGCCACTCTCCAGAGCGCGGCAATCGCGTCTCGATCCGGCTACCGGCTCCTTTTCATCGCGTATCATCTCATTGCGCTCTTGACAGATACCGGTATGATACACGCACGGACGACAGCCCAAGTGAACAAACGAGTCGGGACAGTCAACGTGCCACCAGTGTTGCGGAGAAACCGATCCTGTACCCCGGCGTAGGAAGTAAAATAATTCCGTTGGGTGCGAGAGGGGGGATGGAGACTACAGACGCGATCGCTATGATCCGACAATGCCCAGACAGGGAATGATTGAACGATAGAGGAACGTAGGAGGAAACGATGGTTACGGTACTGAAACGGGGCAGGAAATCATGGGAGCGTGCGATCGCGTTCGCGCTGCTGACCCTCATCCTGCCATTGGTGCTCGCTGCCTGCGGGAGTAGCAGTGCGACGAATACTCCTGCTGCATCGGCCGCGACGAAACCGGTGGCGACCACGGGAGCCGCTCCAACAACGGGCGCGGCTGCGGCGACAACCGCCCCAGCAGCGACCGCATCAACGAGCGGCGCGTCGGCCTCCGCCACCAAGCCGGCGGCAAGTACGACCGCATCCGGTACGACTGCTGCCAGCAGCACGACCGCAGGCACGACGACCACCGCCAGCACAGGCGCTGATCCACGCGGCACGGCGCCGACGAAGCGCGGCGGCGGCGGCACGCTCCATGTTCTCTATTGGCAGGCTCCCACCGTCCTCAATGACCTCGTCGCGCAGGGCACAAAGGACCAGGCCGCCTCGCGCGTGATCGAGGAACCACTGGCGACCACCTCCGTCAACGGATTGACACCGGATGTGGCGATCCTCGCCAAGGAGATTCCCTCCACGGCGAACGGTGAGATCGCGGCAGACGGCAAGAGTGTGACCTGGAAACTGAAAGATGGCGTCAAATGGTCGGATGGTACGCCGTTCACTTCTGCGGACGTGAAGGCGACCTACGACTACATTGCCAACCCGACGAACGGTTCTACCTATACCGCGACCTACTCAAACATCGCCAGCGTCGATACCCCGGATGCGACGACGGTGACGATCACCTTCAAGGACCCCACCGCCGCGTGGTATCTCCCCTTCACGAGCTACACCGGCGCCATCTTGCAGAAGGCGCAACTGGCGCAATGCACCACTCCGCAGAACTGCCCGGCCAACACGAACCCCATCGGCACCGGGCCGTATAAGGTAAAGTCCTTCACCTCTGGCGATAACATCCAATACGTGATCAATGACAATTATCGCGAGGCGAACGCACCCTTCTATGACGCGATTGACTGGAAGGGTGGCGGTGACGCGGGTACGGCGGCGAAAGCCGTGATCGCAGGCGACGCGGACTTCGCCTGGAACCTGCAAGTAACGCCCGACATCCTCAAGCAGGTGACGGATGGGGGCAAGAGTTTGAACCTCACCCCCGGTGGCGGCGTCGAGCGCATTCTGCTCAACTTCTCGGACCCGAACAACGCAGTGAATGGCGAGAAGTCGTCACCGCAGAGCAAGAGTCCCTTCTTCACGGACCCGCTGGTTCGCCAGGCAATTTCCTACCTCGTGGACCGCGCCTCCATCGCCACGAACCTCTACGGGCCGGCCGGCAACGCAACCTGCAATATCTTGCCCAGCGTGCCGCCGCAGACGAACTCGAAGAACACGACGTGTGGCTTCGATGTCGCCAAGGCGAACGCACTGCTTGACCAGGCAGGGTGGGTGAAAGGCTCGGACGGCATCCGTGCCAAGAATGGCGTGAAGTTCAACATCACCTACAGCACGTCCGTCAACGCGGTGCGTGAGAAAGAAGAGCAGGTCATCAAGCAGGCCTTCCAGCAGGCCGGGATCGGTATGGACATCAAGAACGCCGATGCCGGTGTCTTCTTTGGGAAGGGCGATAACCCGGACGCCTCCTCGCGGTTCGAGAAGGATATGGAGATGTTCACCAACTCGCCCGGTGTGCCCGATGCGGCGGCATACTTCGAGGGATGGACGACTTCGCAGATCTCCCAGAAGTCCAATGGCTGGGCGCTACCCAACTACGAGCGCTACAGCGATCCGCAGTACGACGCGCTCGTGGCGCAGTTGAGCAAGGAGCTGAATCAGGACAAGCGCAATCAGTTGACGATCCAGGCTAACGACTACATCGTCAGCCACTACGTGGACATTCCGATGGTGGATCGCAACTCGGTTGACGCGCGGCGGACTGATCTGAGCAATACGAACCCGACCCCGTGGGACGTGAACACGTGGAACATCGCGTACTGGCAGATCAAGAAATAGGACGAAGCGCCCAGCCTGAGAAGTGAATGGGGAGGGGGTGAAAACCTCCTCCCTTTGTGCGTTGCATGCATCATGGGGACAGAAGATTGTGGCTCCCGACAGACTTTGCGCGCGAAACTTGACAAACATTCGCATACCCGGTACACATAACGCCGCCATGTGGAACGAATGCTACCCGCCGGATCTCCTTTCCGTACGGTACGCGCGAGAACCGGGCCAGGGGCCGTCATTGTGGGGCCAACGAGAGGAGGGGCTGGCGTAGCAGGCAAACCATCATCCATTGGTGATGAAGAATGGTTGAGAATGCTGAGGAGTGGATTGACATCGAGGGGACGATCAGGAGGAAACGATGGCTACGGTACTGAGACGGGACAGGAAATCATGGGCGCGCATCAGTGCGTTCGCGATGCTGACATTGATTCTTCCCTTGCTGCTTGCCGCCTGCGGCAGCAGTAGCGCGACGAGTACTCCCGCCGCCGCTGCGACGAAGCCAGCGGCGACTACCGGGGCGCCGACGACGGGTGCGGCGGCAGCGACTACCGCGCCTGCCGCTGCAACGAGCGCCCCGGCAGCGACGAGCGCCCCGGCGGCAGCGGGGACTAAGCCCGCCGCGAGCACAACGGCGAGCAGCACGACCGCCGCGAGTAGCACGACGGCGGGTACGACAACGACGACCGCGAGCACCGGCCCTGATCCGCGCGGCGCGGGTCCGACGAAGCGCGGCGGCGGTGGCACCTTGCACTTGCTCTGGTGGCAGGCCCCCGTCATTCTCAATGACCACCTCGCCAACGGTACGAAGGACGAGGATGCGTCGCGGATCGTCGAGGAACC
>JALYUS010000744.1 GCA_030853625.1 Chloroflexota bacterium | reverse complement strand
AGGAGAGACGTGGTAGACTGCATGAGAACACCTTTCTGTGTATGGCGATGGATCAGCACCGCAACCATACGAAGAAAGGTGTTCCTTGTCACTCACTTACCCCTTCCAGACTTTGCAACAGCCCTGCACCGCCGTTGTTACACCGCGCGCGAAATCGAAATCGAGGCGCTTCACTATGATTGTCGGCAAACGGGTAACACTGCGACCGTTCCAACCCGAAGACCTCCCCGCGCTCCGAACCTGGCATGATGACGCGGACGTGATGCAATACTGGGGAGATCGCTCCCCAATCCTCGCGGCGCACGCCTTCGAGGCGGACATTGCGCCGAACGGACGTTTCACGCAGTTCGGTGAGAATGGCTACTTTGGTATCTGCGACGAATCCGGGCGACTGATCGGGCGGATCGAGTACGAGGGATTTACCCTCCCCGAACGCGCGGCGGAACTGAGCATTCTGATCGGTGAAAAAGACGTGTGGAGCAAAGGGTACGGCTCCGAAGCGATCACGCTGCTTCTGGAGTGGCTCTTCAACGATCGCGGCGCGCATCGCGTCTGGCTCGAAGTCTTTCCCGCAAACATCCGCGCCCAGCGCGCGTACGAGAAGGTCGGATTCGTCCGTGAGGGAACGCTGCGCGAAACGTGGCTCGTGGATGGCCGATGGCACGACGAGCATGTCTACAGCATGCTCCGGCGCGAATTCAATGCTCGTTACCACCCGGAACGCGAAAAATCGCATTGACGCCCGCCGCCGTTCCATGTACGATGTATTGCTGCGGATTCTCGATCCGCCTTTACCGAGAGTCGCGCCCAATCGCAGGGTTGGGTGAGGATCGAAATAGTGTAGACGATACCGAGGAAGGAACCGCCGACGTGCTGAAACTGCGTTTGACCCGGATGGGCGCCAAGGGGCAGCCCCATTACCGCATTGTTGTCCAGGAAGCGCGCTCGAAGCGCGACGGTCGGTTCGTCGAGAATGTCGGCCACTACAACCCGCTCACTGAGCCGAGCACGATTGTCGTCAATGCGGAGCGCGTTAAGTATTGGTTGAGCGTCGGCGCGCAACCGACCGATTCCGTCGCGTCACTCCTCAAGCGCGCCGGAGTCACAACCGGGGCCGCCGCGCCCGCCATCGAGGCGTAAATGGTAGATACCTCCAGCGAGGCGATGGAAGACCTCGTCCGCTACATTGCCGGGTCGCTCGTTTCCAGCCCGGATCAGATCGGTGTCCGCTCCAACCGATTCGGCAATAATGTCGAGGTGCGCCTCACCGTTGCCCCCGAAGAGATGGGCAAGGTGATCGGTCGGCAGGGCAAGATCGCCCGCGCGATCCGTGCGGTGCTCGCCGCCTCCGCCGCGAAGCAGGGCGTGCGCGTCTCGCTCGATATTGACGATTGACAATGCCCGACGAAACGCCAGGCGATGACGCCGCGATGCCGGATGCCCCCGCGAGCGACCAACCCGCCGGTGATGCTCCGCCCGAGCGCCTGATGATCGGCATCATCGGCGCGCCGCACGGCACAAATGGCGCGATGCGCATCCGCATCATCTCCGACTTCCCCGAACGCCTCGCAACCCTGACGCATGTCTTCATCGGCGATGATCCGCAACGGCGGCGACTCCATTCGTTGCGCGGCGCCAGCCCGAGTGCGGTTCTGGAGATCAACGGCGTCTCCTCGCGTGATGAGGCGAGCCTCTATCGCGGCATGCCCCTCTACATGGACATCCGCGACGCGAAACCGCTCGATGAGGGCGAATACTACTGGCATCAGTTGATAGACATGACCGTCGTCAATACCGCCGGTGAAACGCTTGGCACGCTGACCAGCATCCTGCAAACCGGCGCGAACGATGTCTATGTCGTCACGCAGCCGGACGGCGCGGAGCTGCTGCTCCCGGCGATCAAGGATGTCGTGCTCGACATTGATCTGCCACACAAGCGCATGATCGCCAAGCCGTTGGAATACCTGTAACGGTGACGTCATGCAATATTGAAAAGAGTGGTGGCGGGCTGAAGCCCGCCGCCAGCAATTATGCACCCGGCTTTGGTGCGCGAGGCGGCGTATCCGCGATATGCCCACGCCGCTGCGCGAGGGCGCGCCAGATCGCCGCATCAGGCACGGCGGCGGCTTGTGCGAGGACGAGGGCATGATAGAAGAGGTCGGCGATTTCGTTCGCCAGCAAATCGCGGCCATCTGCGTCGCCGCGCTCGACATTTTTCGCGCCGATCACCACTTCGGTCGCCTCTTCGCCCACCTTCTTGGCGATCTTGTCTATACCCTCGCGGAAGAGATAGGTCGTATACGAGCCGTCGGGCATCGTCTGCTGCCGCTCCGCGATCACCGCTGCGACCGCACGGAGCACTTCGGGGCCGAAGGCGGCAGGTTCCGCATCGGTGTGGTCATCAGCGGTAATGGAGTGCGGTTCGGTCATTGGGCGGTGAAAGCAGGAGGGTTGCCCCGTATGGCAGGTCGGGCCATGCGGCGTCGCGCGGACGAGCACCGCGTCGCCGTCGCAATCGGCGGTCACGGAGACGACAGCGAGGAAATGCCCGGAGGTCGCGCCCTTCTCCCACAGTTCCTGCCTGCTCCGGCTCCAGAACCAGACGTGCGGCCCGGCGAGTGTGTGACCCAACGATGCCGCGTTCATATGCCCAACCATCAGGATGGCCCCCGTCGTCGCGTCCTGCACGACCGCCGTGACGAAGCCGTGCTCGTCCCAATGCAGCGTTGTCGGATCAATCAATGATGCGCTTGCGGTCACGCCGGTCTTTTCCCCTTTCGGCGTCGCTGAACACCGTTTCGCCCATCACATACAATGAGCGAGACGCCGATGCTATACTAGCACGAGTGAATGGCGATGGCGTTTCTTTCAATGTACGGAAACCGGGCGGCGGCATACTCGCGCTCGTCGCTACCGGCGCGGCGATTGTCGCAGCCCTGTACGCATTCGTCCGGCGTGGCGAGCGAGAGACAGTGCGCATGCCTGCGGACGCGATCATTGTCCTCGGCGCGCAGGTGCATCGCAATGGCCATCCATCGGCCGCCCTGCGGGGTCGGGTGCAGCGGGCAGTGGCGTTGTATCATGCGGGGCTGGCGCCGCGACTGGTCGTGACGGGTGGGGTCGGTGAGGCGGGCGTCTCGGAGGCGTCGGTGATGCAGGCGCTCGCGGTGGCGGGAGGCGTGCCGGAGGCGGCGATTGTGATCGAACCACGGGCAACGCGGACGCTGGAAAGCGCGCGTGCGGTGGGTGTAATCGGTCGGCAGGCAGGATGGCGGTCGGTGATCGTCGTCAGCGACCCGTTTCACTTGTGGCGGTCGGCGCTGCTATTTATGGCGGAGGGGTTCACGGTGCGGACGGCGGCGACGGATGACCGGTACTACAC
>JALYUS010000721.1 GCA_030853625.1 Chloroflexota bacterium | reverse complement strand
GTCATAGACGACGTCAATCAAATCGAGCGCGTCGCGCGCAACATAGCGGTCTACTGCGACGACAATCGCCACTGCCTCTCCAACAAAGCGGACCCGGTCCGCCGCGACCGGCCAGACGAGCGGCGGTACGAACCCACTCATGCCAGGGATCGCTTCGCCTTCGCGCGCTGGCAGCGGCCCGCACAGTGCGCGGAGCTCCTCGCCGGAAAAGGCCGCGATCACACCCGGATGCGCCAAAGCAGCGGAGACATCCACCCGTACGAGCCGCGCATGGGCGTAGACGCTGCGGAGAACAGCCATATGGACGGTGCGTGGTGGGCGCAGATCGTCCACATAGGTGGAACTACCGGTAACGAGGCGAGGATCTTCTTTCCGCTTGACGCGCGCGCCGACATACCGACTGTGGACCATGCCTTCACCTCATTCTCAGCCGTGATGGAACAAACGCGAGAACCCTGACCGATGACCGCAGGAGTCCTAACCACGGCCCGCGCCGTGACTTCACCGCGCCGCGAGGGGCGAACCCTGCTGCTGCGCGGTTGCAGCAGGAAGCCAGCGGAGGTTCGGCTTGCGGGCGGCGGTCGCTTCATCGAGGCGGGTGAGCGGCGCATTGTGCGGCGCGGAGGTGACGAGTTCGGGCGTCTCAGCGGCTTCGCGGGCGATGGCGTTCATCGCAGCGGCGAAGGCGTCGAGTGTCTGCTTCGTCTCGGTCTCCGTCGGCTCGACGAGCATCGCCCCTTCGACAATCAAGGGGAAGTAGACGGTCATCGGGTGGAAGCCGTAATCAATGATCCGCTTGGCAATGTCGAGCGTGCGCACGGCGGGGCGTTGCTTCTGGTCCGTCAAGACGAACTCGTGCATGCAGGAACGGTCGTAGGCGAGGTGGTAATGCGCGCGCAGTTGCGACAGGAGGTAGTTCGCATTGAGGATCGCCGTCTCGGAGATCGTCCGCAACCCCGTACCGCCGTTGGAGCGAATATAGGTGTAGGCGCGGAGGATGACGCCCCAGTTGCCGTGAAAGCCGTGCAACTTGCCAATCGAATGCTCCGGCGTCGTCAGGCGATACGTCTCGCCCTCCTTGACGATGTAGGGCGCGGGCAGGAAGGAGATCAACTCTTTCTTGACGCCGACCGGCCCCGCGCCCGGCCCGCCGCCGCCATGCGGCGAGGAGAAGGTCTTGTGCAGGTTGTAGTGCATCACATCGAAGCCGATATCACCCGGCCGGACAATGCCGAGAATGGCGTTGAAGTTCGCGCCGTCGTTGTAGACGAGGCCGCCGACGCTATGAACGATCTCGACAATCTCTTTCGCATGTTCATCGAAGAGACCGAGCGTGTTCGGGTTCGTAATCATCAAGGCAGCGGTATCCGGCCCGACGAGGCCGCGTAGCGCCTCGACATCCACATTGCCGCGCGCGTCCGACTTCACCGTGACGACTTTGTAGCCGCTCATCGCGGCGGTCGCGGGGTTCGTGCCGTGCGCGCTGTCCGGCACGAGTACGACGCGCCGCTGCGCGCCCTCGCCCCGGCTCTCGTGATAGGCGCGGATGAGCAGGATGCCCGTCAGTTCGCCGTGCGCGCCCGCCGCCGGGCAGAGCGTCACAGCATCGAAGCCGGAGATTTCCGCCAGATACTCCTGCATGTCGTACATGATCGCGAGCGCGCCCTGAATGGACGCCTCCGGCTGATAGGGGTGGATCGCCGCGAAGCCGGGCATTGCCGCGGCGACCTCGTTCACCTTCGGGTTGTACTTCATCGTGCAGGAGCCGAGCGGGTAGAAGTTAACATCAATCGCCATGTTCAGTTGCGAGAGATGGACGAAATGGCGGACGACCTCCAATTCGGAGAGTTCCGGCCAGGCGAGCGTGTCATGCGGGTCGTTCGCACGCAGATACTCGGTCGGCAAGGGCGCTTCAGGGACATCGAGTGCGGGGAAATAGACCGCGCGACGCCCCGGCGAGCCGAGCGTGAAGAGAACCGGCTCCAAAGGCGGCGGTGCATCGCCCGCGCTCGTCGTTTCCGGCCGCACTGTCGTGGTTGCCATACGGG
>JALYUS010000712.1 GCA_030853625.1 Chloroflexota bacterium | reverse complement strand
ACGCGGTGGAAGGGGAGCACGCCTCGATCTTCCGGGACATGGCAGGGATGGTGGCAGCGCCGGACGCGGTAGCGAAGGGTCGCACCCCGGACGAAGTGCTCGCCATCGTCACTCCCTTCCTTCAGGCACCTACGACCGGATCAGGGACTACCGGATCGTCTGGGCCAGTCGGCTCAGGGTCAGGATCGTCAACCGGGTCAACGAGTTCAGGATCAGGGACTACCGGATCGTCCGGAGCGGCTGGCTCAGGGTCAGGTTCGTCAACCGGTAGCGGGACTGGGACGACACCGACGACTTCGACCTTCAGCCCCGGTGGAACGGCACGACCCAACTTCATTCGTCGGCTGGGTGACGGATAATCCTTCTCCCATTACACGACAGCACAACGGGGAGCGGTTCGCGCCGCTCCCCGTTTGCTATTCCTCCACCGCCGCGCGCACGATCGCCGCGAACTCGTCAGCCCGGAGGCTTGCCCCGCCGACGAGCGCGCCGTCAATCTCCGGTTGCGCCATCAATTCGATGGCATTGCGGCCCGAAACGCTGCCACCATACTGGATGCGGACGCCTTCAGCGGTCGGCGCGCCATAGAGTTCCTCGATGACGGTGCGGATTAGCCCACAGACGCGATTCGCTTCCTCAGCGGTTGCGGCACGGCCCGTGCCGATTGCCCAGATTGGTTCGTATGCCATCACGACGTTGAGCGCATCGTCCGGTAAGACAGCCACGAACGCCGCGCGTACCTGCCCGGTGATAAAGGCGTCTGTTGTACCCGCCTCGCGCTCCTCCAATCGCTCGCCAACGCAGCAGATCGGCCGGATGCCATGCCCCAGAAGTGCGTGGACTTTCTTGTTCACCGTTTGGTCTGTCTCACCGAAATGCGCGCGTCGCTCCGAGTGGCCAACGATGCAGTACCGCGCGAGGTCCTTGAGCATCAGCGCGGAGACTTCCCCCGTGAAGGCGCCCTCGTCTATCCAGTAGCAATCCTGCGCGCCAAGCAGAATTGGTGTCTCCTCCAGATATTCCGCGACCGCGAGCAACCACGGAAATGGCGGGCAGAGAACGACCTCCGCTCCTTCGATATTGTCGAGTTCGTCCATCAGCGCCTCGACGAGGTTCATCGCGCCATCATAGGTCGTATGCATCTTCCAGTTACCTGCGATAATCGGCATCCGCATGCGCGCTCACTCCGTTCACTTCAGCAATGAGCAATGAGTGGAGATGTCCCGTCTCATTGCTCATTGCTCATTGCTTCTCTTTCAGTGCTTCGACGCCCGGCAGCGTCTTGCCTTCGAGGAATTCCAATGAGGCGCCGCCGCCGGTCGAGACATGGGTGATTGTGTCCGCGACGCCCGCTTCCTCAATCGCGGCGACCGAGTCCCCGCCGCCAACGACGCTCACGGTCCCCTTCGCCGATGCATCCGCGACGGCATGGGCGAGGGCAATCGTGCCGTGTGCGAAGGCGGGCACTTCGAACATGCCCATTGGGCCATTCCAGAACACGGTGCGCGCGCCCTTCACGACGCTGCTGTAGTACTTCGCGGTCATTGGGCCGATGTCGTAGATCGCATCGTCTGGCCGAACGTCGTCAATCAGCGCCGTGCGCGTCACGGGTTCCGGCGCGTGCGCGCCGAGCAATTCCTTCGCGCTCTGGGTCGAAACAATGGCGTCCGTCGGCACGTGCAGGCCAACACGACGCGTCGAGGTGCGCGCGAGAATATCGTGCGCCGTGCCAACGGCCTCCTGCTCCACGAGCGACGCGCCGACGCCATAATTCTGCGCGAGCAGGAAGGTATTCGCCATCCCTCCGCCGATGCAGAACCCGTCCACTTTGCCCATCAGATGCTCGATCACGCCGATCTTGTCCGATATCTTCGCGCCGCCGAGGACGACGATAAAGGGCCGCTTCGCCCCGGCAAGCAGGCCACCGAGCGCGTCCAGTTCCTTTTCCATCAGCAAGCCGGCATAGGCGGGCAGGAGATGCGCGACGCCTTCCGTACTCGCATGCGCGCGGTGCGCGGCGCCGAAGGCGTCATTGACGTAGAAATCGCCCAGTTTGGCGAGTTGCGCGGCGAAACCGGGGTCGTTCGCCTCTTCTCCGGCATGAAAGCGCAGATTTTCCAGCAGCAACACATCGCCCGGCTTTGCTGCCCGCACCGCCGCTTCCGCTTCCTCCCCGACACACGCGGGTATAAATTGCACCGGCTTGCCGAGGTGTTCCGCGAGTACGGGCGCGACAGGTTTCAGGCTGAACGTCGGGTCCACCTTCCCTTTTGGGCGGCCGAGATGGGAGATCAGTACGACGACCGCGCCCGCGTCGAGCAGAAAGCGGATCGTCGGGATCGCCGCCGTAATCCGCGTCGGATCGCCGACGACGCCATCATTGACCGGCACATTGAAATCCACCCGCACGAGCGCCCGCTTCCCTTTCAGGTCAGCGGGCGAAATATCGCGAACTGTCTGCTTATTGATCGCCACATGCGCTCCCTCTTCAAACCTAACCCCCCGGCCCCCTTCCCGCGAGGAAGGGGGAGTGAGCCTCCGAAGCCGGGGCGTTACGGGGAATGCCTCGATATTGCGATGAGTCACCCCCTTCCTCGCGGGAAGGGGGCCGGGGGGTTAGGTTGCCTTACCAGCCGCCCTTTTCCGCGATCATGTTCGTCAGGTCGGCGAGGCGGCAGGAGTAACCCCACTCATTGTCGTACCAGGCAACGACCTTCACCATGTTGCCACCAACGACGAGCGTTGAGAGGCTGTCGAGGATGGCAGAACGATCATCCTGCTTGTAATCCATCGAGACGAGCGGCTCGTCGCTGTAGCCGAGGATGCCCTCCAGGTCGCCTTCCGCCGCTTGCAGGAAGGCATTGTTCACTTCTTCGACGCTCGTCTGCTTCTCCGTCTCGACGGTCAGATCGAGGAGCGAGACGGTCGGCGTCGGAACGCGCAGGGCGTAACCGTCCAGTTTGCCCTTCAGTTCGGGAATGACGAGCGAGAGAGCGCGGGCGGCGCCGGTCGTCGTCGGGACGATGTTCTGTCCGGCGCTCCGGGCGCGACGAAGGTCCTTGTGCGGGCCATCGAGGAGGACTTGGTCGCTCGTATACGAATGAACAGTGACCATCGTGCCCTTGACGATCCCGAAGTTGTCGAGCAGCACTTTCGCCGTCGGCGCGATGCAA
>JALYUS010000161.1 GCA_030853625.1 Chloroflexota bacterium | reverse complement strand
GAAACCGGGGAGAACCGCAAAGACGCAAAGAGGGAGGAGGGAATTTGAACCACGAAGGCGCGAAGAACATGAAGAAGAAGGGAAGGTTTCGGCTCCGTTTTTCTCTTATCTCTTTGCGTCCTTTGCGCTCTCTGCGTCTCTGCGGTTCAATCGGTTTCTCTCAGGAGGGATGAATGGCGGTCCGGGTGCGTGAGGAGCGGTGGGCGCGGGCGCGGGGGATCGTGCTGGAGAATGAACTGCTGCGCGTCGTCGTGCTGCCGGAGCAGGGGGCGCGGATCGCCTCGCTCCTGCACCGGCCGAGCGGGCGGGAAGCGCTCTGGTCGCCGCCCGGCTTGCGCGCGCTACCGCCGCCGACCTACGGGATGCTCTACGCCGATCACCCGGCGGTCGGTATTGACGAGTGCCTGCCGACAATCTGGGCAGATTCGTATGCCGGGCGCGACTTGCCCGACCACGGTGAGGCATGGTCCGTGCCGTGGGATGTGACGACCGGCAAAGATCGCATCGAGACGACGGTGACGCTCCGGCAGTCGCCCTTCCGCCTGACGCGGCGCATCACCTTCGCGAACGAGACGGCAATCGCGCTCGAATATGCGCTGACCAATACGAGCGGTGCGCCCGCGCCCTGCCTCTGGGCGCTGCACCCCTTGATGACCTGGCAGCCGGGGATGCGGATCATCCTGCCGCCCTCTGTTACGGCGGTCGAGATCGGCTCGGTGAGCGGCGCCAGCCCGCTGCATGAATACGCGCCCGCGACATGGCCGAAGACGGACGGCGTGGACCTCGCGGGGGTGCAACTGAACGCGAATGGCGCGGCCGCCGCGACGAAAGTCTACGTCGGCCCGATGGTCGAGAGCGAACGCTGGGCCGCCCTGCATGACACGCTGGCCGGCTTCGTCGTCGGCTTCGCCTTCACCGTGCCGATGCTCGGCCTCTGGCTGAACCGGGGCGCGTGGGGCGGCTACACCCATGTCGCCATCGAACCGGCGACGGGTATCTCGGAACATCTCTCCACCGCCGTGGAGCGCGAGAACGTCCTCAGCGTCCCCGCCGGAAAAACCGCCTACTGGAGCGTCACCATCGTCGTGACGAGCGGCATCACAAACGTCACCGGCGTCACGCGGGATGGAAGTATTCGCGTTTGATTGGTGCGACGCTGACGGTGTCATGCAAACCTTGTGGTATGACACCTGCATGATGCAATTGTCGAAACGTGCGGCCTCGTGACCTCCGGCTCCGATTACTTGTGAAGGGCGCCATGCAAAAAAATTCACCGATCGCCAGCGCGAAAAATGCAGCCCATGATGCGCACGCAAGCGCACACGACGCCGCGACCAACCCGTGGAGCGTGCGCCTCGCCCGCTGTGGGTACGTGGCGAAAGGCGTTGTCTACGTGCTGATCGGCGTTCTCGCGCTGAAGGCGGCAATGGGGTCCGGCGGCAAGACGACCGGAAACACCGGGGCAATCGAGACCCTCTATCAGCAGCCGTTTGGTCGTTTCCTTGTGGCGATTGTCGCGATCGGGCTGTTCGCCTATGCGCTCTGGCTCCTCGTTGCGGCGGCGCTCGACCTGGAGGGAAAGGGGGCGGACGCGAAAGGGGTAGGCGCGCGGCTGGCGTTTGCCATCGTCGGTGGCTCCTACATCGCCTTGGGCATTGTTGCTCTGCGACTGGTGCTGCACCAGAGTGGCGGGAAAAGTTCGGGCGCCAAAACGCAGGATTGGACGGCCCGCCTCCTAAAACATCCCGGTGGCGTCGCGCTCGTCGTTCTGATCGGGCTAATCGTGCTCGGTGTCGCGGGGTACTTCTTTTTCCAGGCGATCACGGCTCATTTCCGCAAGAAACTGACCCTTGCTGGCGCGCATGCCGGCGAGCGGCACTGGGTCGTTCCGCTAGGCAGGGTCGGGTACGCGGCCCTCGGCGTGGTGGATATGATCGTCGGCATCTTCCTTATCATCGCGGCGCTTCGCAACGATCCGGGGCAGGCGAAGGGAGTCGGCGGCGCGCTGGCCGAAATCACGCAACGCCCGTACGGCGCGCTCCTGCTCGGCATCGTCGCCATTGGCCTGATTGCTTACGGCGCGTACACATTCGTCGAAGCGCGCTATCGCCAACTCGTGCGCGCCTGAGCGCCCCGCAGTCAGGCTGACACCTGGAGCCTCTGGGCAGCATGCGGTTCTCTCCGGCTTCGCTACGCCGGTTCAAATGCCGCGCAGAGCATACCGAAGTAGGTCGGCGCTTCGTAGGAGAGGAATTCGCCCTGCCAGGTATCGCCAATCGCGCCGGAGAGCATCAGCATCTGCCAGAAACTGTCCGCCTTCGCGCGCCCCACGAGCGCGGGGTCAATCTGCTGGACGCCGGTGAGGTGATTCGCCTTGATGAGATCAACGACCTGGCCGTCGTACTCGGCGGCGGCGGGATCAAAGCCGTAGGGACCATCCTTCAGATGCGCGTGGCCGTGATCCGCACTGGCGATCATCGCCACGCGCATGCCGGAGGCCACCGCCATCGCTGCGAGCGCTGTACCGGCCCGGACGTGATCCGCCGGCGACATCTCCCGCGCGGGGCTGATGACGACGACCGGCACCTGTGGCTCCGACCGGCCACCCATGAACCAGAGCGGGATGAGCACGCCCCAGTCCATCGGCGCGGTCGCGCCCGCCGCGTCGTTGCCGCCGTAACTAATGCCAACCGCCGGGATGTGCGCCGCGTTGAGGGCGTCAATCGCGGCGCGAGCGAGCGTGCGGTCCGTCGGGCAGCGCAACTCGATCTGCTCATCGGACCAATCGGAGAGTGACCCCGCGAGTTTCCCGGCGATGACGACCGCCATCGCCCCCTCGACGTGGACATTGTGCGGCGTGAAAATAATCGTCGCCTCCGGGCGGGCGGCAGCGAAGCGGTGGCCAAGTGCGGCCATCGCGTTCTGCGTCGCGGTTGCGAGGCCGCGTTCTTCGGGGGAACACGCTTCGGGAATCGCCAAACTGCCGTGCGGTGCGATGGCGGCGAAAACTAACCCACTCATTCTGCTACCTCCTTGATAGGGAACGGACAACAATGCGCGGAGTATAGCAGCAGCGGGGCGTGCAAAAGCGGTTCCAAATTCTTACGGCGTGATGGGGTGGACGGCGCCGGGATGGTGCTGGCGGAAGGCGTCGTACTGGTCCTGCGCCTGCTGGAGGACCCAGAGAGCAGGGAGGACGGATTCGGCGCTGATCGCCG
>JALYUS010000686.1 GCA_030853625.1 Chloroflexota bacterium | reverse complement strand
GCGCGGTGTGCCGCAGACCGGGCAGGAGCGATCCTGGGGGCGCAGGCCGGTACCACAGCGGCGGCATTGTGGGGATTCGATGGCTTGCTCGGCGATGGCGTGGCCGCAGACGGGGCAGGTCGTGTCGTTGGCGCGCAGCGGCATCCGGCAGTGAATGCAGCGTTGCTCCGCCGGTTTCTCCGCGCCCGGCGCGACGGGCTCCGGGCGGCGTGGCGGCGCGATCAGTGTCGCGGATTCTTCGCTCCCGACCGAGGAGAGAAGCGGCGGCATGGCGGAAAGCGGTTGACCGACCGGCGGGAGTGCAGCGGGGAGCGCGCGCAGGGTCGCCTCCACCTGCATGATCTGCTGCTCGTGGTCATATAAGCGGCGGCAGGTCGCGAGGACAATCGGGTCGCGCATCTGGCCCTGGAGGACGAGGCTGTACAGATACTCGCCGATCGCCGCCGCGACCTGCGGACGCTGCTCCCGCAGTGTACGGAGCGTCGCCTCGATTTGCGCGCGCTGGCTCTCGCTCCCCGGTGTTGATGGCGTCGGAGAAGGCGGCCATGTGTAGCCGGAGCCGGGCGTCCCTGTCATGCGTTTCCTCCTGTCGAAGTCCCTTGCCTGGCAGACTGGCTGAACCGTCGCGCGTTTGACGCCGAATGGCGATAGTATACCGCGCTAAGGAGGCGCGTTGATGCCGCACGCATATCAGGCAACGATACGGTGAGCAGGAGCAACCTCGACACACTCCTGGATGAATCGCTTGTCCCGGCGCGTGTTTCTTATCACGCTGCCGGGCGCGACTGGGCGGCATGGCTCACCGCGCATCCGCTGCCGACGAATGCCGTGTTCGATGCCCGCCTCGCCGATCCGGCCACTCGCGCCGGATTCGTCGCGGTTTGCCGGGCACAGGGCATCTACCATCTGCCCACCGTGGAGTTTGTCTCTGCCCTCGCGCGCATCCTGAAACGATTGCCGGAACCGTGGCTGGAAGTCGGCGCGGGTCGCGGCGGTCTGACTCGCGCCCTCCGCGCCGCAGGCGTGCCGATCACGGCGACAGACGATGGCGCCTGGTGGCCCGATCCGTTGCCGCCCGATGTGGAACGGTGCGCGATCACCGACGCCTTGCAACGCTACCAGCCCGGCACGGCGCTCTGCGTCTGGCCGCCACGCGGGACGAACTGGCCCGCGCTCTTCCGCACCGCACCATCCGTCCGCGCCTACCTGCTGATCGGCGACGGCCCGCACGGTATGACGGGCGACATCGCGTCGTGGTCCGGCGCGCCGGGCTGGCGACGTCGCACCCTCCCACGGCTCGCCGCGCTCGGCCGCTGCCGTTTGGATGCCGACGGCCCAATACATACGCATGCATTGCTTGTCCGCCGCGCATCATGAACGACACACGCCGCGATTCCCCGATCATCATGTGCGAGATGAATTGACTGACGGTTACGACTTCCAACCTTGACAGAGGTCAACAGTCAGTGTACTATACCGATAGGTTAATTAACCGGGAGGTTTCCTACACCATGTCGCCTGATCGCCTCGACACCATCTTCTCCGCTCTTGCCGATCCCACACGGCGTGCGATCCTGGCGCGCCTCGCTCAGGGCGAGGCATCTGTCACCGAGTTGTCTGCGCCCTTCGCGATGAGCCTGCCTGCGGTCTCCAAACATCTCAAGGTGCTGGGCCGTGCCGGTCTCATCGTGCGCAGTCGCGACGCACAGTGGCGTCCCTGCCGGATCGAGGCACAGCCGCTCAAGGAGGTTGCCGACTGGATTGAGCAGTATCGCACGTTATGGGAAGAGCGCTTCGACCGTTTGGATACGTATCTCAAGGAACTGCAACAGGAGGAGAAGCACGATGACAAAGGGGCAGACTAACATCGTCACCGATGCTGCGGATCGCACGCTCGTCATTTCTCGCGTCTTCGATGCACCCCGCACCCTCGTGTTCAAGGTGTTCACCACGCCGGAGCATCTCGCGCAGTGGTGGGGGCCGAAAGGCTGGATGTTGCCGGTTTGCACCGTCGATTTCCGCCCCGGTGGCGTCTGGCATTACTGCATGCGCGGGCCGACGGGTGAGGAATCCTGGGGCAGAGCGGTCTATCGCGAGATCGTCGAACCGGAGCGGATCGTCTATGTGGACAGATTCTCGGACGCGGAGGGCAATGTGGTGGCGGGGATGCCGACAATGGTGATTACGCTGACATTCGAGGAAGCGGACGGCAAGACGACGCTGACCAGCCGTGGGCAATTCGCCTCTGACGCGGAGTTCGAGTCGTTGCTGGCAATGGGCATGGTCCAGGGTCTCACCGAAACATGGGACCGCCTTGGGGAGTACCTGGCGGCGAACGTCTGAAAAGTTGCCGACACGAGAATACGCAGGTTTGAGATTGCGGCGCGTGAGTCCGGTCACGCTCGGCTATGCCGATGCAGTTCATCTACAATGGAAGGTTGTCACTCTGTCATCCATCGCCACGTCCTCGTTCGTGCAGCGGGATCGGAGACGCTGTCCCGCTGGGGACCTCCTCCGCGCGTAGTGACAATACGAGTTCGCGAAGATGCAGCAGCGGAAGGAGGGGATAGAGCGAAGGAAGAGCGATAGGGAAGCCCGCGCCGGGTTATGCCACTACCCGCCGGAGGCTCCGCATTGTACACCTGATAGCGACGGCTACCTGCCGCTCGCGGTACGCAACGATGTTGGAGGAGATCACCATGCAGAAGATTGTCGCGGGACTGTTCATCTCGCTGGACGGGGTCGTGGAAGCGCCGGACACATGGCAGTTCCCCTATTTCAATGACGAGATGGGCGCGGCGGTGGCGGCGCAGATGGACGCGGCGGATACTATGCTCCTGGGGAGGCGCACGTACGAGGAGTTCGCACGTTTCTGGCCGAACCAGAGCAATGACGACCCCTTCGCGGCCCGGATGAACAACACGCCGAAAGTCGTCGTCTCCACGACGCTGGAAGCGGTCACGTGGCAGAACTCGACGCTGATCCGGGACAACGCCGTCGAATCGCTCATGCAGTTGAAGCAGCAGACCGGCAAGCAGATCGGCATGACCGGGAGTGCGACCCTCGTGCGCTGGCTCCTGCGCGAGCGGCTGCTCGACGAACTCTGGCTGCTGGTACATCCCATCGTCATCGGCAGCGGCAAGCGCCTGTTCCCCGATGGGTGCGAACGCACGCCGCTGAAACTGGCGAGTTCCCAGACCTTCAGCACTGGCGTCCTTTCCCTGGTGTACCAGCCTGCCGAGATGGAGCAGCGCCCGTAGTGGCGGACGTACGACATTGACGCTTGATCCAGGGATGGCTTGGTGGCACAGGTTTTCAACCTGTGCCACCATTATTGTCTCGTGTCCATTCGGGAGAGGTGATCGAGTATGTGGTATGCTCATCGCATCAGGCGTATCCAGCACGGTGGATGGCTCGTGCGTACCGAAAGGGCGTTGGCGATGGTCCAGCGGCTCCGCAACAGTGAGATCGCGATCTTCTGCGCGTTCGTCCTCTTCAGCATCGCCTGGCTTCCGCTGCAAGGCATCCGCGATCCGTTGCCCATCTGGGAGAACGCCGTGCGTCCCCACCCGGAGATCCAGGCGGCGTTCGACGTAGCTCAGATCGCGGGGTTTGTCGCCTTTCTCGCGATTGCGGCGGGCGGGTTGCCATCCCTCACGCTGCTTGCCAGGCGCGCGATGCGTGACCGCCGCCGGGATATACTGCTCCTCCTGACCGTCCCATTCCTCGCGGTCGCACTGCTCGCAGGGTATGGCCTGCTCGCGTCATCGGCATGGACACAACGGCAGGACGCCGCGCCGGATGCCCCCTTCACACTGCGCGCGGTCGTACTGCAACTCGGTCTACTTCTCCTGATCGCAGTTGCGGTTGTGGGCAGCGCCGCCGCTCTCGCGGTTGCCTTTGCCCGAAGTACACCGGATGAGCGGATGGTGTACTACGCATTTATCCCTGCGACGGTGGCGACGCTGGCGATGGTGGTCGGATTGCTCGGCGCGCTCGCGCTCTGCACGCTCACCCTTGTGGAGACGCCGCAATTGCGTTCATTCGGAGATGTACCGGTTATTTTCTTGATGGGCGCCGCCGCGATACTGGCGCTGCTCGCGCTCCACCGTGGACTGCGCCAACGCGCGCGAGAATATCGCACGACGCCATTGCGGTAGAGCGCCCGCATGGTTGTCCACCGAATCGGATACGCCGATTGGGGTAGGCATAAGGCCCACCCCAATACGATAACGACACTGCGAACCAACGATGAAGAGCGAATTATGCCGCGCCGTGGATGTCGCGCCGCCGGAAGACGACGAGCGCCACCGCGAGGCCAACCGTGCCGTAGACGAGCAGCGAGAGCGCCGCCCGACCTTCACTGAGCATGCCCGCGTGCTGCGCCACGGCGCCGAAGGTATTGTAGCGGAGAAGCGACCGCCCGAGGTTGCCGGGCAATTGGTCTTCGAGCGTTCGCGCCCATGACTGCCCGACCGTCGCCAGCAGCAACGTGACCAGTTGCTCGCCGACCATCCAGCCGAGCGCCGCGCCGACGCCGACCGCTTGCGACCGGCCAACGATGCCGAGGAGGAAGGCAATCGTCATCGGCATGAGAACGGTCAGGAAGGTCCGCGCGAGCATCGCCGCCAGCGCGCCGAACCATGCCGCGTCAATGGTTCCGGTCATCACAGGCAGATGGTGGACGAGTGCGATGGGTACGGCGATCAAGGTGTTGAGCAGCAGCGGCACGATAATGAACGCAACCGCCACGCACGAAAGAGCAAGGAATTTCGCGGTCAGGAATCGCGAGCGCGACATGCCGGTGGCGAGCATCGGGCGCAGCGTGCCCCAGCCATACTCGTTACCGATCGAGGACGCTGCCAGGATCGCAGCCATCATGGCGGCGAAGATCGAGAGGGTCGCGAGCGTGATTGGGATGACCCCCGGCAGGGTCAGGTCGCGCAGGGTGCTTGCATACACACCCGGTGTCGCGCCGCTGAGATTGTGCATTACGATCAGGTCCGCGAGGCCCGTCCCGCCACAGATCAGCAGCAAGAGCGCCCAAGTCATCGGTCGTTTCGCCAGTTTGAAGAGTTCCATTTTCAGCAGCGACAGCATTGTAAGCCTCCTTTGTTCCCTCAGTACGTTTCCGTCCGTCTCGATTACGCAGTGATCGCGTTACCGGTCGTGATGTCAAGGAAAAACTGTTCCAGATCGCGCTCCCGGCGACGCAACTCGCCGATGGCGATGCCATGCTCCGCCATCACGCGACCGAGCATGAATGCATCTCCCTCGGGCATCTCCAGCACAAAGGTATCGCCCTCGCGCGTGATCCCCGCGACCCACGGCACCCGCCGCAGGACCGCCTCGGCACGCGCCGGATCATCCACACGGAGCACCGTCACCGCGCCCTCGCGCAGCAGTGTCTCCACCGTCCCTTGCGCCACAACGCGCCCGCCTGCCATGATGGCGACGCGGTCGCAGACCTGCTGCACTTCGCCGAGCAGGTGGCTGCACAGGACGATCGTCTGCCCGCCCTCCGCGAGCCGCCGGATCAACTGCCGGATCTCGATGATTCCCGCCGGATCCAGCCCGTTGGTCGGCTCGTCGAGGATCAGCAGGTCGGGATTGTTGAGGAGCGCCCCAGCGATCCCCAGCCGCTGCTTCATGCCGAGCGAGTACGTGCTGAAACGGTCGCGCTCCCGCCCACGCAACCCGACGAGTGTGAGAACCGCCGCGATCCGCTGCTCCGGCACACCACCACGGGCGAGCGCGAAGACGCGCAGGTTATCCAGCCCCGAGAGGTACGGATAATAGGTCGGCGTCTCGACGATCGCGCCGACCCGCCCGAGCGCCGTTTCGGCCTCGCGGGCGACATCGTAGCCGAGGATTTCGACCCGGCCCGCGTCCGGTGCGACCAGCCGCAGGATCATCGCAATCGTCGTCGTCTTGCCCGCGCCGTTCGGCCCCAGGAAGCCGAA
The DNA here is from genome assembly GCA_030853625.1 of Chloroflexota bacterium. Taxonomy (GTDB): domain Bacteria; phylum Chloroflexota; class Chloroflexia; order Thermomicrobiales; family JALYUS01; genus JALYUS01. The sequence goes on along the minus strand of JALYUS010000686.1, from coordinate 2,722 downwards.
GACCTCGCCGCGACGCACCGCGAGATCGAGTCCCTGCACCGCTGTCCGCGCGCCGTATCGCTTCGTCAGCCCGACGACGCGCAGCACGACCTCGCTGGTTGCCGCGATCGGCTCTTCCTGTCCCACATTGTCCGTCGTTGCGGTTCTTTCCATCACCATCGCCATCCTGCGCCTCCATTCCACAAACGCTGTATTCCACTGCCCCCACGATAGCGGCGCGGCATCGTCGCGTCGTCCATCGCACGGGGGAATCGGCATACATCGCGCGGATGAATCTCCGGGGAAGTCATCCTTCCGATGGAGTGTTTCTCCATCGGAAGGATGATGCGGCGACCACGCGCACCGACTACAATCACCCAGGGATAATGGGAGGGTGACGGTATGAAGGTTTCCTGGCGCGCGCTCCGGCGGCCAACGCGGGCTGAAATGCGTCCCGATCTGCGCGATCTACTCCTCGCGCTCGCGCTCTTTGGCGCGTCCGTCGCGGTGACAGTCGCCACCGTTGTGAGCCGCCATGCCACACACTCGTTGCTGTCCGGCATACTCGCCGCGCTCGTCCCCCTGCCACTCGCGTGGCGGCGACGCTGGCCGGTGCCGGTCTTCTGCCTGGTTGCGCTTGGGGGCTTTGTCCATGCCGATGCATCCGGCATCCTCGTTGTCGCCTTTCTGATCGCGGCGTATGCGCTCGGTGCGCACGGCGAGCGAACCCCCGCACTGATCGCGATTCTCCTCATGGCGCCGCTCGTCACGTTCGGCCAGAACCGCACCCTGATCGGCCTTCTCACTGCCGTGCCACTCTCCATCCTCCTCGGCATCATCTGGTTCGTCGGCCAGACGATCCAGAGCCGGGAACGGCGCGCCGTCGCATTGGCGGGTGAGGTCGAACGCCTCGAACACGGACAGGCGGAGGCGACACGGGCTGCCCTCGCTGTCGAGCGGCGGCGCATCGCACGGGAACTACACGACGTGGTGACGCACAATGTCAGCGTGATGGTCGTGCAGGCGGGCGCGGCGCGGCACGTCATGCAGATCGCCCCGGAGCAGGCGCGCGAGGCGCTGCTGGCGGTCGAGGCGACGGGGCGCGAAGCGCTGACCGAGTTACGCCATTTGCTCGGCTTACTCAGCCACGAGGACGGTGAAGACGACGCGCTCGCGCCGCAGCCAGGCGTCGAACAAATCCCGGCGCTGGTACAGCGCACGCGCGACGCGGGTTTGCTCGTCGCGCTCCGGGTCACGGGCGAAGCCCAGACGCTCCCGCAGGGTGTCAATCTGGCGGTCTACCGGATCGTGCAGGAGGCGTTGACCAATGCGCTCAAGCACTCCGGTATGGCGTGTACCGATGTCCTCCTCGCCTACCGGCCATCCGGGTTGGCGGTGAGCGTCGCCGACGAAGGTATGGGCGACGCGGCATCCACAGGGATACCGGGGCGGGGACTGGTCGGGATGCGGGAGCGTGTCGCGCTGTATGGGGGCACACTCGATGCCGGGCCGCGCCCCGAGGGGGGCTATGCCGTGCGAGCGTGGTTCCCATTGGAGCGTGAGGGATGAAGACGCAGATACTCCAGGTTGTGATCGCGGACGATCAGGCGCTCGTGCGCGCGGGCTTCCGCATGATCCTCGGCGCGCAACCGGACATCGCCGTGGTGGCGGAGGCGGGCACCGGCATCGAGGCAATCGCGGCGTGGCGCCGGTTCCACCCGGATGTTATCCTGATGGACATTCGCATGCCCGAGTTGGACGGCGTCGAGGCGACGCGGCGTATCCTCGCCGGTGGTGGCGACGGCACGCGGATCGTCATCCTGACAACGTTTGATCTGGACGAGTACGTCTACGCGGCGCTCGAAGCGGGCGCGAGCGGCTTCCTGCTCAAGGATGTGACGCCGGAGCAGTTGATCGCGGCGGTGCGCCTCGTGGCGACGGGGGATGCTTTGCTGGCGCCCTCGATCACCCGGCGGCTCGTCGAGCGATTCGCGAAACCTGCGGCGATCTCTCCTGTCTCGCAGCAGACGCTCGGCACACTGACTGCACGGGAGGTGGAAGTGTTGCGGCTGATCGCGCGGGGGTTGAGCAATGCGGAAATCGCCGAAATGCTCAGTCTGAGCGAGGCAACGGTGAAGACGCACATCGCGCGCATCCTGCCGAAGTTGGCGCTGCGCGATCGCGTGCAGGCGGTCGTCTTCGCCTACGAGTCGGGCCTCATTCGCCCCGGCATGGTGGAGGAGTAATACTCCTTCGCGATAACGATGACGTGATGGGCATGGAGGGGCGATGCTTGAATCGCTCTTTTGCGACGGCACTAGGCTGACGTGGTGATGAGCTCGTCGGTGACCCATCGTGCGACGTTTTCCGGATACGGGGCGGGCAATATCAAGACGATGTGCGAGAAGCCGGCGTCGAGGGCTTCGGCGATCGCGTCCCGGGTAGCGCGGGGCTGGTCGTAGGAGACCGGCAGGGCAATTGAGCGGGTGATTGCGGCAGGATCGCGACCGATCTCCGCGCAGAAGCGGTCCAGCAGGGCGCTGCGAGAAACGGCGTCTGCGATATCGCCGCCAGGGATGTTCCACACGTCCGCATGCTCCGCGACCACCCGTAGCGTGCTCGCAGCGCGCCCGCCGATGACGATCGGAGGATGGGGCTGCTGGACAGGTTTGGGGTTGCAGAATGCTCCGGTGAGGTCAATGAAGGTGCCATGGAAGTCGAACGGTTCGGTCTCGGTCCACAA
>JALYUS010000672.1 GCA_030853625.1 Chloroflexota bacterium | reverse complement strand
TCTTCCGCGACGACTTCGCCCTGACCGCATCCGTCGTCGTGCTGTCGGTCGTCATCGCGCTCGTCGTCAGTTACGTGCTGGCGCTCTATGTCCGGTTCGGGACGGGGTGGATCCCGCAGGTTGTCCGCTCACTCTACCTCGTGCCGATGTTCGTCCCGGTCGTGATCGCCGCATACGCCCTGATCACCTTCTACGGCGCGCATGGGGCGCTGGATGCGATCCTCGCGCGGATGCATCTCGGCTACAGCTCGCCGATCTATCACCAGTCCGGGATCGTGATCGGGCAGATTTGGACGAGTATTCCCTTCGCGGTGCTCATCCTCGGCTCCGGGCTGGACGGCATCGCGCAGGAATTGATCGAGGCGGCGCGCGATGTGGGCGCGAGTTTCCCCGCCATCCTACGGCGGATCGTTCTTCCCTTGAACATCGTGCCGACGCTGATCGTCCTGACCTTTACCTTCATTGGCGTGCTGGGCAGTTTCACGATCCCGTATCTGCTCGGGCCGAACGCACCGCAGGTCTTCGGGGTGGCGATGCAAGCGTACTTCAGTAGTTATCAGCAGCCGCAACCGGCTGTCGCTATCGCGGTGATGACCTTCGCCTTCGCGGCGGTAGCGGGCGTTGTCTACGTCTGGGCGACCGTGCGGTCGCGGCGGAGCGCCTGATGCGCGCGACGTGGTTCCTTGCCGTGCCGCCGATTCGGCGGGCGATGGCGCTGATCCTCGTGCTCGCGCTCGGCCTCTTCCTGCTCCTGCCGCTCCTGACACTGATGCTTTGGGCGTTCGCGGATGTCTGGCGCTATCCGCATCTTTTGCCACAGGGGTATTCACTACGGTGGTGGAGTTTCGTCTTCCATAACGACACGATCGTCAAGGCGATCCGCTACAGTTTCACCACCGCGCCGGTCGCCACGCTCCTCTCGGCGGCGATCTGCCTCCCCGCCGCGTACAGCTTTTCACGCCTGCGCTTCCCCGGTCGGCGCGTCTTCTTCATCGGCCTGCTCGCGGCGAACGCCTTCCCGAAGATCGGCCTCTACATCGCCATCGCCACGCTCTTCTTCCGCCTCAACCTCATCAATACCTTCTGGGGGGTCGTCCTAATCCAACTGATCAACACGCTCGTCGTGATGGTATGGATTCCGACCGCCGGATTCGACAGCGTGCCGCGCGAGCTGGAGGAGGCGGCGCGGGACGCGGGCGCGGGGCCGCTGCGGGTCTTCTGGCGGGTGACGTTGCCGCTCGCGGTGCCGAGCATCGTCGTCGCCGGTGTGCTCGCCTTCCTCGCCGCTTTCGACGAGGCGCAAGGGACGCTGATCGTCGGCTCGCCGAGCATCGTGACGATGCCGGTGCTGATGTACTCACTCGTCACAAACTACCCGGAGCCGGTCGGCGCGGTCTTCTCGCTGCTCTTCTCGCTGCCGTCCATCGTGCTGCTGCTGCTGGCGCGCCGGTATCTGATCGCCGGGTACCTCGCCGCCGGTTTTCGTGGAAGGTAAGCCCGTATGGCACGATTGGCACTGGAACATCTCGTCAAGCAATATGGTGCGACCTACGCCGTGCAGGACCTCTCGCTGGACGTCAGCGATGGCGAACTGGTCTGCTTCCTCGGTCCCTCCGGCTGCGGGAAGACGACGACTCTGCGGATGATCGGCGGCTTCATCACGCCGGACGGCGGCGATATCCGCATAGATGGTGCGAGCGTGCTCAAGCAGCCGCCGGAGCGCCGCCCGACCGGCATGGTCTTTCAGCGGTACACGCTCTGGCCGCATATGGACATCTGGCACAACGTCGCCTTCGGTCTGCAACTCCGCCACAAGCCGCGAAAGGAAGTGGATCGGGCGGTGCGGGAGGCGCTCGACCTCGTCGGCCTGCCGGGGATCGAGAAGCGCAATCCCGCGCAACTCTCCGGCGGACAGCAGCAACGGATCGCGCTCGCGCGGGCACTCGTGCTCGAACCGCGCATCCTCCTCCTCGATGAGCCGTTGTCGAACCTCGACGCCCAACTGCGCGTCCGAATGCGCGAGGAAGTGAGCGCCATCCAGCGACGGGTGGGGATCACGACGGTCTTTGTCACGCACGATCAGGAGGAGGCGCTCTCTATCGCCGATCGCATCGCCGTGATGCATGACGGCGTGCTGGAACAGATCGCGACGCCCGCTGACCTCTACGCGCGCCCTGCCACGCGTTTCGTCGCCACCTTCATCGGCACAATGAACCTCCTCGATGGGCGGGTGGATGGGCGGGATCGCGCGGTCGCCGGGCCGTTCACACTCGCCTTGCCGCCCGACCATGGCTTGAGCGATGGCGCGCGCATCGTGGCCGGCGTGCGACCGGAGGAGTTCACACTCGCAAGTGGTGCGGGCGAGGCGGGCAATCGCACGGCTGTCTGCGCCCGGGTCACGCAGATCACGGACCTCGGCCATTACTATCGTGTCGTTGTCGAAGCGCCGGAGACCGAGCGGATCACCGTCTTCGTGACGAAACAGCATGCTGTCACCATCGGCCCCTGCACCATCACGCCGCAGCGCGTTCTCTGGTACGTGGATGACCGCCTCGTCGGGATGACAGAGCAATCCATGCTGCCGGGGTACGTCGGCGCCGCGCACGAGACATGAGCAGTGAGCGCTACTCCCCCGTAGGCAGGGGGCTACCGATGCCGCTCCGGGAACGGCTCGCCGGTGGCGGATGGCTTCGCACGGCGCATCGCGGCGCGCCGATGGTCGCGCCGGGGAATTCGCGGCGGGCGATTGTCGCGGCAACGAACCTCGGCGTGGATATGGTGGAAGTGGATATCCACCGCACGGCGGACGGCTGTCTCATGCTCTGGCACGACGACGCGCTGACGATCAATGGCGCGCGTATTCCCCTTGCAACGGCGACGATGACGGCGCTCCAAGCCGTGGACATCGGTCAGGGCGAGCACATCATCAGCCTCGCGGACGGACTGGACACCGTGCGGGGCCATGCGGCGCTTCTCATTGACCTGAAGGCGGATGGGCTGGCGGAGCAGATCGTCGAGACTGTTCGCGCGTGTGGCGAGCAGCCAGTGATGGTCTGCGGACGCTTCTGGGAGAGCCTGCGGGAGATCACGCGCCGCGCGCCGGAGATTGGTACCTCGCTGACGCTCGATCACACATGGCAACGGCAGTACGGCGACGATGCGATCGAGCGGATTGATACTGACGCCGTCACGGTGGACTGGCGCATCCTCGATCCCGCGTTCGTGGCGCGCTGTCATACGCGAGGGCTGGCGGTGCTTGCCTGGACGGTAGATGATCTTTCCCTGATGCGACGACTGCTGGCGACGGGTGTGGATGGCCTGACGAGTAACCGCCCGGACCTCTTCGCGCAGGCAGGGCTGATGGGTTCGGGGTTCGGGGTCGGGTTTCCTCAAACCCCGAACCCCGAACCAGGATAAAGGAATGCACGCGACGTTTCTCGGCACCGCAGCCTCCGAGGGGTATCCCGATGCCTTCTGTGCCTGCGCCAACTGCGAGCAGGCGCGCGCGTTGGGTGGCCCAAGTCTGCGGAAGCGCAGTTCCGTGCTCATCAACGATGACCTGCTGATTGATCTCGGCCCCGATCTGATGGCGGCGGCACAGATGCATGGCGTGCCCCTCGCCAACCTGCGTTACTGTCTGCAAACACACGAACACACCGATCATCTCGATCCGTCGCACTTCCTCTCGCGCAGCCAATTCTCGGGTGTCCGAGACGCGCCGCATCTCCATTTCTATGCCACACAGGGTGCGATAGACAGCGCGCTCCGTAGTGTTCGCACGCACCAGCCTGTTGATGCACTCATCACGTCGGGGAAGAGCGAGACCTTGAACCTCTCCGTTCACGCGATTGAGCCGTTCCAGACCTTCGCGGTCGGTCCGTATCGGGTATCAAGCGTGCGGGCGGCGCACGGCCAAGCGATCGTCGCAGTGCTCTACGTGATTGAGCGGGGTGGACGCAGCCTCTTCTATGGGACCGATACCGGCCCCCTCCCGGAAACGACATGGGCGGTGCTGCGCGCTGGTCGGCATCGCTTCAATGTGGTCGTACTCGATCACACCTTCGGTCTGAAGGAGCAGGCGAGCGGGCACTTGAATCGGGAGCAATTTCTCGAACAGATTGCGCGGATGCGCGACGAGGGACTACTCGCCGATAACGCGCGCATTTTCGCGCACCACCTCGCGCACCACAGCAACCCCGTCCACCCCGAATTGGTCGCGATCGCTGGGCAAGACGGATATGAGATCCCGTACGACGGCCTGACGGTCGCCATCTGAGGGCGCAAGCGGGGAACCTACCCCCGGCCCCTCCCTAAAAGGAGGGGAGTGACTCATCGTAATGTCGTGGCCTTCCCCCATACGCCCTGATCTCGCGGAGGCTGGCTCCCCCTTCCCTCGCAGGGAAGATTCTATGGATGATGTCAAGGGATTTTCGATTCTTCGATCATTCGACGGGGCGGTTTACTCCCTGGTTGGCGATGCACCCGCTTCGCTTCATAGCGCGTGCCATGCGCGGCGAGCGACCAACAGGTGCGCGCCAACTTCCGCGCCACCGCACACAACGCTCCCGTCGTCGTCAGCCCCTTCGCCTTCTCCCGCTCATATTGCTGCTTGAA
>JALYUS010000655.1 GCA_030853625.1 Chloroflexota bacterium | reverse complement strand
GGGCAGGGCTACGGCTTCAATGTGGATGGAGCCGGACTGGACAGCAATGGCAAGGACATCATGTTCGGCAAGGTCTACGGCGCGGGCTTTGGCTGGGTCCGCCAACAGATCCGCTGGAGCAGTTACGAACCGGCGAAGGGGCAGTTCGGCAATGATTACGTCGCGAACGTGGACGCCTTCGTCAATGCCGCTACCTCGGCGGGCGTCAATGTGATGTTCAGCCCGGTCAGTTCCCCGGCGTGGACAGGCGCGGCGAACGGCGGGTTGCCACCGAACCCACAGGACTTCGCGGACTTCATCGGCTTCATGGCGAATCGTTACAAGGGCAAGATCGCCGCGTACGAGATCTGGAATGAGCAGAACTACGCCGTGGAAACGGGCGGCTCGGTGAATCTCAACGATCCCGCCGCACCCTATCTGCCGGTCCTCAAGGCGGGCTACCAGACGCTCAAGGCGGTTGATCCGAAGATCACCGTCGTCTTCGGCGGCATGACGCCCACCAGCACGGTAGATGCGGGTATTGCCATTGATGAGGTGCAGTATCTGCAGAAGATGTATCAGCAGCACCCAGAGGTGAAGAACTACTACGATGTGCTCGGCGCGCACCCCGGCTCCAACTGCAACCCGCCGGACAACTCGTGGCCGGACAATCCAGCGACGAACCCATGCGGCACGGACCCGGATGGCACGCGCTCCTACACGACGAATAACGCGTTCTATTTCAAGCGCATCCTTGATGTCCACGCCGTAATGGACCAGAACGGTGAGGGCGGCAAGAAGATGTGGCTGACTGAAACCGGCTGGGACAGCAGCGCGAACCCACCGGATGCCTACAAATATGCTCGCTATGTTTCCGATCAGCAGCAGGGGCAGTACCTCACGCACGCTTTCGATCTCGGCAAATCGTACCCGTGGATGGGCGTGATGTTTGTCTGGAACCTCAATTTCCAGGTGACGACGAGCGGCCCGAGCGACGAGAAGTACGGTTGGGGTGTGTTGAACAGTGACTGGTCGCCACGCCCGGCATACTACGCGCTCGCCACGATGACGAAGTAGCAAATGCGGCGCCCGATGCGTGAAGAGATGGCCTTCGCGTCGCGCCTTTGCGCGTCGGGTATCCTCTCGGTAACTCCTAATCGAATAGTGGGATGATGACCTTCATACACTACGGGGTATCGAGGCGCGCACTGGCTCAACGATACCTGCACATAGAATTCGCGAACGTTGTATGAAAATCCCTTAGCGTCGTACTGAGGACGTTGACATCCGGCGCTACCCCTGATATATCACGGATATGCAATCATCAGCAATGCCGATTGACAGCGAACTCACCGATCAGGTCTGGCGGATGCCCCTCAAGCGGGATCAGGCCTACGCGGTCATTCGCCGCGCGATTATTCGCCTGGATTTGCAGCCCGGCAGCCTCATTGACGAGACCGCCCTGAGCAAACACCTTGGCCTCGGGCGCACGCCGATCCGCGAAGCATTACAGCGGCTCATGCACGAAGGTCTCGTCGCCGTTTTTCCGCGTCGCGGGATGATGGTCGCACCGGTTTCCCTGATGGATTTTCAGCACCTCGTGCAGGCACGAATGGTTTGGGAGCCGAACATCGCGCGCCTCGCCGCGCGGAGCGGAACAGCGGAAACATGGGAGGCGTTAGCGGCGGCGCTCGCGGAGACGCCCGCTGACTTCACGACCGTTGAGGAGACCGAACGGAGCGCGGACATTGATCGGCGTTTCCATACGGGCATCGCGCGGGCGACCGGCAATTCCTTTCTCGTTGAACTGGTGGAGCGACACCAGCACCGCACCGCACGGCTCGCATTTCTCTTCTTCCGCCACGGCCTGTACGATCCCGTGACGGAGCAACACTACACCATTCTGGACGCATTACGAGAGGGAGACGGCGACCGCGCGGCGGCGCTGATGGAGCAACACATTCAGGTGACGCGCCAGCGACAGGCGCGCGTGCTGCAATAGGCCGGTGACGGCAGAAAAGGAAGCGGTATGGCAACCCTTCGCGTTGGTCTCGTCCAACTCAATACCCAGGGCGATCGCGCGGCGAACCTCGCGGCGATTGAACGACTCGTCGGGGAGGCGGCGGAGCGTGGCGCGCGCTTCGTCATGCTGCCGGAGTACGCGCCGTATCTCGGCCCGCAGAAGGGATACCAGATCGGTGCGGAGCGTGTACCCGGGCCGCTCACTGACCGGTTCGCAGCGCTGGCGCAGCGGCACGGCATCTACCTGCATGCCGGTTCAATGGTCGAGCAGACCGAAACGCCCGGCAAGTATTGCAACACGACCGTCGTTTTCAATCCGGCTGGAGACATCATCGCGAAGTATCGGAAGATTCACCTCTTCGATATCGAGATTCCCGGCAAAGTGAGCGCGAAGGAGTCGGACAGCGTCGCGCCCGGCGATGAGATCGTGACGGTGGAAATCGAGGGGATTATCTTCGGCCTCGCTATCTGCTACGATCTCCGGTTTCCTGAGTTGTTCCGCCTCCTCGCGCTGCAAGGGGCGGAAGTGCTCTGCAATCCCGCCGCGTTCACGCTCTACACCGGCAAGGATCACTGGGAGGTTTTGCTGCGCGCGCGGGCGATCGAGAATCAGGCATGGATGCTTGCGGCCGCGCAGTGGGGGCCCCATGAACCGAACGAGGCCTGCTACGGCCGCTCGCTGGCGATTGACCCGTGGGGTACGGTGACGGCGCAGGCTTCGGACGGCGTCGGCATCGTTATGGCGGAGATTGACACCGCACTCGTGACAAAGAACCGAACCGAGGTGCCGTCGCTCGCCAATCGCCAGCCTGCGGCGTACACCCTCGAACCGCGCGGCGCGGCGATTTTGCGCTAACGCCGTTGTGCCAGGAAAGGAATGGAATGCCATGGACGATAGTCTGATCTCTCTCCGAGAGACGCGCCTGCGCCGCCGGGGTCTGCTCATTGGCGCGACAGCGACGGCTGCCGCCGCGATTCTCTCGGCATGTGGCTCGAATAGTTCGAGTGCGACGAACACCCCGGCGGTGAAAAGTACACCGCAGACGGGTGGGGCAATCGCGCCAACGGCCGCGCTCGCCCCGGCCAGCACGGCAAGTGCGGCGAGTGCCGTCAGCGGTAGCCCGACGGCAAACGCGAGCGCAGGCACGCCGAAAAAGGGCGGCACGCTCCGCTATGGCCTCTCCACCGACCCCTCCAACTTCGAGCCGCATGTCTCGACGGGCGCGGCGTCCGGCGCCGTCAAACTGATGGTCTACAGCACGCTCATTACCTACGACACGCAGGGGCAACTGGTCGGCGACCTCGCCGAATCGTTCGGCTGGCCGGACCCCAAAACCTTCGAGGTTAAACTGCGTCAGGGCGTGCAGTTCCACAATGGCGATACGCTGACTGCCGACGATGTCGTCTACACCTTCCAGCGCATCAAGGACCCGAAGACCGCTGCCTCGAATGCCCCCTACTTCGCGGATGTGGACACCATCGAGGCGGGAGACAACAACGTCGTCCGTTTCCGCCTCAAGCAGCCCAATGCGACGCTCCCCTACGGCATCGCGGATAACAGCAGCATGATCGTCTCCAAAAAGTGGATCATGAGCGGCGTTGATCCGAAGACGACGATGATGGGCACCGGGCCGTTTAAGTTCATCGAGCGCAAGCCCGGCGTCTCGATCACCCTCACGCGCAACCCGAACTATTTCCTGCCGAATCTTCCCTACCTGGACGGCATCACCATCCAACCGATGGCGGACGACAATGCCCGCGTCACCGCCCTGCGCTCCGGCAGCGTGGACTTCATTGACTATGTGCCGTACACGCAGATGGACATCATCCAGAAGTCGTCCGACCTCGTCTTCAAGTCCGATAAGGTGCTCGGCTTTGGCTGGCTCGCCTTCGTCGTGGACAAGAAGCCAGTGGATGACGTGCGTATCCGGCAGGCGTTTGCCTACGGCATGGATCGGCAGAAGATGGTAGATGTCGCCTTCAGCGGCCACGGCGCGCCGATCACGGGTGGCATCATTCCGAAGGGGTGGGTCGGTTATTCGCCGGACCTCGAAGGCACCTACAACGTCAACGACGACAAGGCCAAGCAATTGTTGCAGGCCGCCGGTATGTCGCCCTTCAACACCGACGTCCTTACCACGTCGAGTTATTCCGTCATTCAGCGCCCCGCCATTGCGGCCCAGGCGGAGTTGAAGAACGCGAACATCAACGTCAATCTCGTGCAGCAGGAGTGGCTACCCTTTAACGACACGGTGAAGGCGGGGACGTACGCCGTCCATGTCTGGGGTTCCGCGCCCGCCTTCAACGACCCGGACTTCCTCACGCGCTACGTCGGCAGCACCGGCTTCTTCGCGCAGCAGATCCACTTCAAGGACGACCAGATTGACCAGTGGCTCACGCAGGGGCGGCAGACGCTCGATCCGGCATTGCGTGGCGAAATCTACCACAACGTCGAGAAGCGCGTGCTCGATCTCGTGCCCTGGACGTACCTGATCCGGCGCGAACAGGGTGAAGCGATGCAGAAGTACGTGCAAGGCTACACGCACCTCGCGGCGGGCAGTTGGACGCAGATCACGCTGCGCGAGACGTGGCTGAACAAGTAGTAGGCAGTAGACGGTAGTCAGCCGGCAGAAAGATTGGAAAGAAAACGCGCGTTGCGCCTCGTATTCCAACTGACTACTGTCTCCCGTCTACCATCTACTGAGGAGACAGATGGGACGCTACATCGCGCGCCGAATGATCTACCTCGTCGTGCAGATTTTCTGCGTGGCGACGCTCGTTTTTCTGCTGCTCCGGCTCGTGCCGGGCGATCCGGCGCGCGCGGTGCTGGGCGAGAACGCGACAGTGGAACAGGTCGCGACGGTGCGCCACCAATTGGGACTCGACCGTCCGCTGCTTGTTCAGTACGGGCGGTGGATGGGGCATGTCGTGCGCGGCGATTTCGGCGCTTCGATCCTCAGCGGGCGACCGGTGCTGACGGACGTGCGGCAGCGGATTGGCAACACGATCGAACTGATCGTCCTCGCCACGCTCGCGTCGCTGCTCGTTGGCATCCCACTGGGAATCATCTCGGCGCTCCGGGCCAATCGCGCGGAGGATTACACGCTCAGTAGCGCGGCGATGCTGGGGCTGTCGCTGCCCAGTTTCGTCGTCGGGAGTGTCCTGCTGCTGATCTTTGCACTGAAACTCCACTGGTTGCCGCCGAGCCAGTTCGTCGCGTGGCAAGAGAATCCGGGGCAGCATATCAAGTTACTCATCCTGCCGGTGGTGACGCTCGCTGCATCCACGACCGCTGTCATCCTGCGGATGACGCGCTCGGCGATGCTCGAAGTGATCCGGCAGGATTATATTCGGACCGCGCGTGCCAAGGGAGTAGGGGAGCGGGTCGTCCTCCTGCGGCACGCGCTGCGGAACGCGGTCAATCCGGTCATCAGCGTTACGGGGTTGGAACTGGCGTCGCTGCTCGGCGGGACGGTGATCGTTGAGACGATCTATGGCTGGCCGGGCCTCAGTTCGCTGCTGCTCTCCGGCGTTCGCTCGCGGGATTACCCCGTCGTGCAGGGGGTGGTCCTCGTGATCGCCGTGCTCACGATCCTGATCAATCTGCTCGTTGATCTCACCTATGGCCTGCTCGATCCGCGTATTCGTTACGAATAGATGGAAAACTTTCGCGTAGAATCGGAGGCGGCGGGCTTCAGCCTGCCGCCTCCAAAACCTGAACCAGACGGGCTATCCACGTAGGGAAGAGCATTGATGTCCGTACCCGAAACCGCGCTGCACGCACAACCAATCGGCGCGACCGCTCTCGCACAGACACAGGATCGGAACACGACGCTCTCTCGGGCGCTGCGGAACCCGCGTGTCACGGTGTGTGGCGCATTTCTCATCCTCATGGGCATCGCCGCGATCGGCGCCCCGCTGATCGCGCCCCACGATCCGACGGCGCAACTCGCCCGGCCGCTCCTCCAACCGAATCGGACGTACCTCCTCGGCACGGACGACTTCGGGCGCGATGTCCTGAGTCGCCTGATCTACGCGGGGCGCATCTCGCTCGGCGTCTCGGTGGCTTCGGTTGTCATTGCCACCTTCATTGGCGTCTGGCTCGGCCTCGTCGCCGGATACTATCGGGGCTGGGTCGAGACGATCATCATGCGCGCGATGGACGTGCTGCTCAGTTTCCCGACGATCATCCTCGCCATTGCGATTGTTTCGGCGCTTGGGCCGAGCATTCGCAACATCATCATCGTCATCGCGGTCGTCTATATCCCGCGCTTCGTCCGCATCGTCTATGGCACGACGCTCTCGGTGCGGGAGGCGGAATATATCCAGGCGGCACGGGTCGTCGGCGCGCGCGACCCGTACATTATCCGCACGGCGGTGCTTCCCAATGTGCTGGCCCCCATCCTCGTCCAAATCTCGCTCAGTCTCGGTTTCGCGATCCTCGTCGAGGCGGGACTCTCCTTTCTCGGCCTCGGCGCGCAACCACCGACGCCCTCGTGGGGTAATATGGTTGCCGCCGCGCGCGATTTCATGGAGACGAACACCGTCTTGCTGATCGCGCCTGCCGTCGCGGTCGGATTGACGATCATGGCGCTCAACACGCTCGGCGACGGATTGCGCGATGTCCTTGACCCGCGCTTGCGGCAGTAGAAGGAAGTGCTGAGTGCTGAGTGCTGAGAGCGTCAGGTTCGTACTCAGCACTCAGCACTCAGCACTTGTTACTCGTTACTTGTTCCTTGAAAGGAGACCCTCACATGGCACAGCGGCGTACGGTGGAACTTGGTCGGATGAGTTGGGCGGAAGTGGCGGAGATCGTGCCGCACAATCCGGTGCTCCTCCTCCCGATCGGCACGGTTGAGCAGCATGGGCCGCATCTGCCGGTCAACGCGGACAACATGGTTGCAGAGTACGTGGCGCTCCATGCCGCCGAACAAACGGATGCCTACGTCCTGCCGGGCATCAACTACGGCTGCTCTGCCGTCTTCCGCAAGTTCGCCGGCACGATCCCCGTGCGGCAGGAGACGCTGGCGAACGTCATCCGTGATGTCTGCCAATCGCTGATCGCACAGGGATTCCGCCGGTTCATCTTCGTAGACAATCACGGCGGCAATGAGGCAGTCTGCGAGCAGGTGGCGCGGGAATTGAAGGCGGCGCACGGGATCGTCATCGGCAGCATCTATCCCTGGAATCTCGGGTATGGTCTGATGCGGGACACGTACAACGATGCGGCGACTGCCTACGGACACGGCGCGGAACCGGAGACCTCCGCTATGATGGCGATGTTCCCTGAGGATGTCGTGCGCGAGCGGATGGCGGCGGGTGGCTATCAGCCGTTCGCCGGGTGGCAGGTGCAGAACTACAGCAAGATTACCGTGCCCGGCCAGTCGGTGAGCGGCACAATCTATCTCGACAGCGACGAGGTCGCGCCGAATGGCGTGACGGGTAGCCAGCGCGAATCGACGGCGGAGCGCGGACAGGTCTGGATCGAGCGGATCGTTGGTTTCGCCGTTGCCTTTATTAAGCACTACGATGAGGTGACGGCGACCGCCGATTGGGCACAGCACACGAGTCGGTAAAAGGATAGGGCGAAAGAAGTCGGGTGGCGGCAGGCTGGAAAGCCTGCGGCCACCGGGCATCGCCCGTACCACCAGCAAAAGCGCCCTGCCACGTCACTCCTAAAGGAGCGATTCGATGAGCGGACAGACGACGCTGCATATCGCGCGATCTCGCCGTTTCCCGGCACACGATGCTGACCGGTCTCTGCGTGGTACACTCCGTTCGCGACGATGCGGGCAACCAGGAGGGCCGAGTGGAGAGCGAACGAACTTCTTTCGAGAATGTGGACGACCCCGCTATGCCCGTTCGCGTCTTTAGCGGCGCGCGCCCGACCGGGCGGCAGCATATCGGCAACTATCTGGGCGCGATTCAGAACTACGTGGCGTTGCAAGACGAGGCGGAGTGTTTCTATTGTATCGTGGACTATCATGCCCTCACGACGCTCGAACAAACGGAGCGGATCGCGCGTAACACGCGCGATATGGTCCTCGATTGGTTGGCGGCGGGCATTGATCCGTCCCGCACGGTGATATTCGCGCAGTCGGACGTGCCGCAGATCACGGAACTGCATATGCTCCTCTCGATGATCGTGCCGCTCTCGTGGCTGACGCGCGCCGCGCCCTTTCGCGAGCAGTCCGAGGAACATCCCGATAACGTCAACTACGGGCTGCTTGGCTACCCTGTCCTGATGGCCGGTGACATCTTGCTCTACAAGGCGACGACTGTCCCCGTCGGTGAGGATCAGTTGCCGCATCTGGAGTTAGCGCGTGAGATCGCGCGGCGGTTCAATCATCGGTTTGGTGAGACCTTCCCCGTGCCACAGGCCCGGCTGACAGAATTTCCGCGCGTGATGGGCATTGACGGCACGCACAAAATGTCGAAATCGCTGGACAATCACATCGAACTCGCCGACACACCGGAGGATTTGCGCATGCGCGTCCTCAGTATGGTCACGGATCCGCAGCGCCGATACCGGACCGATCCCGGTCGCCCGGAAGTGTGCAACGTGTACACCCTGCACACGTACTACTCCACCTCCCAGGAGCAGGAGCAGGTGTATCATCGCTGCACGAATGCTCTCCAGGGATGTGTCGAATGCAAGGAATGGTTGGCGCGGAACCTGGATACCGCACTCGCGCCGTTTCGCGCGCGGCGGGAGGAATTCGCCGCCGATCCCACGCGCGTCGAGCAAATCCTCGGCGACGGCGCGGCGCGGGCGCGGGCGGTGGCGACCGAAACACTGCGTGAAGTGCGCGAGCGCGTCGGCCTGCGACCGTCACCGCGCTAGGAAAGTTGTTGTTATTGTTTCGCCCGCTGGTGAACGAGCGTCGTCACGACGCGATTGGCCGTCACATCAATGCCGTGGCGCTCACCGAGCCGGACGATCGCGCCGTTAATGGCATCAATTTCCGTCCGACGCCCGGCGCGCACATCTTCAAGCATTGACGAGTGATCGGTCTTTGTTGCCTCCGCGACCGCCCGCACGAAGTCTACGGGATCACGCGGCGGGGCCGGAATCCCTTCGGCGCGCATGACGTTCGCCGCCTCCCCAACGAGCCTACGCACGAGCGTCGCCATCTCCGGATCAGTGAATAACTCTCCGTTCGGAAGGTTCGCGAGGGCGGTGAGCGCGTTGATACCGACATTGACGAGCAACTTCTGCCAGACATGCTCGAAGACGTGTCGCGTCGTACGTGTTGGGATGCCCGCGTCAGAAAAGGCGGCGGCGATCGCGTCGAGTTCGGTCGGTCGCTGCCCGTCCGGGAGGCCGATGATCGTCGGCCCGCTCGAACGATGGCGTACCGCCGTTGGCCCAAGCGATGTCGCGGCTTGCGCCGTCACGCCGAGCGTGATTTGCACCCGTCGTCCGAGGGCGCGGGTGATTGCCTCATCGTTGCCGATGCCGTTTTGCAACGTGAGCACGATTGCCCGTGCCGGAATGCGACCCGCAAACGGCTTGAGCGCCGTCGCGGTGAAGGGCGTCTTGACGAGAAGGACGAAGAGGTCGGCGGCGAGCGCCGTACCGGCATCGGTCGTCGCCGGGACGCGCACCGCGATGCGCGACCCATCCGGCTCCTCGATCGTGAGGTCGCGCTTGCGGAGCGCCGCGACGTGTTCCGAGCGGACATCCACGAGCGTCACCGCGTTACCGGCGCGTTGCAGGAGCGCCCCGAACAGGCTCCCCATCGCGCCCGCGCCGATCACCGTTATTTGCATAGTGACACACCCGCGCGCAAACGCACGCGAATAAGGCGGCGGCCTTCAGCCCGCCACTGTCGGAGAACGGAATCGTTTCCGGCTGTCAGATGCGTCACTTCGGCATCGCTTCGTATTTCGTGTAGATCGTCCGCGTGATCGGGGCGGCATTGGCGCCCCCCTCACCACCGGCCTCGATCATCACCACGCCGGCAATCTGCGGGTTCTGCGCCGGAAAGTACGACGCGAACCATGAATGTGGATCCCCCGCCTGCTCCGCCGTGCCTGTCTTTCCCGCGATGGGCGGGCTGAAACCGGTGAAGACGCTTGTTGCCGTGCCGGTCGGCGTGGTCGTCACCTGCAGCAGCGCTTGCTGCATCACAGCAATATTGGCTGCCGATGTCGGGATTTTCCCTTTCTCGACCGGAGGATAATCCTTGTAGACGGAGCCATCCACATTGAGGATGCGGGAGACGAGACGCGGCTGCCAGATCGTGCCGCCATTGGCGATGCTGTTGTAGATGTTCGCCATCTGCAATGGCGTCACGAGCAGGTATCCCTGGCCAATCGAGAGGTTGATGGCGTCACCGGTAGACCAGCCGTCGTTCTGGGTGTCCCGCTTCCACTTCGGATCCGGCACGACACCGGGCTGTTCCGCCACGCCCTGAATACCGGTCAACTGACCGAGGCCAAATTGCCGGGCATAGGTCGGAAGAATATAAGGGTCGGTATCATCGAGTTTCTTGCCGACGGTGTAAAAGACGACATCGCACGATTGAACGAGACCTTCTTTGTAGGTGACTGTGTGGCGAACCGGGTTCCAGTCCTTGTAGACATTCCCGCCGACATCGAACGATCCCCCGCATGGCAGCACCTGATCGGCGGTAAAGCCACCCTTTTCGAACCCGGCGGTCATCGTCACCACCTTGAAGATGGAGCCGGACGGATAGGTCGCCTGCGTCGCACGAAAGAGTTGGGGCCGCAACGTCTCGTTCGTGAGATAGGCAAGTTCGTCCTTGGTTGGCCCGAGGATGAAGACATTGGGATCGAACGTCGGATGGCTCGCTATTGCCAGCACGTTGCCCGTGCCCGGTTCGAGCATGACGACGCTGCCGGTCTTGTTCCCAATGGCATCTTCGGCCGCCTTCTGGATGTCCACGTCTATCGTCATCGCCACATCCTGCGAATCCGTCTTGGCGCGGGAGGCAATGGTCGAGCGGATCGCGCCGGTATCCGGGTCAATGACGGCGAGTTTGCCGCCGCGCTTCCCCGCCAGCAACTCCTCAGCCCATGCCTCAACGCCCGATTGACCGATCATGTCACCGGAGCGATACCCCTTCGGTCCAAGTGTCTTCAACTGATCGGGCGAGATCTCGCCAAGATAGCCGATTGCATGCGCGGCCAATGTGCCATACGGATAGGTACGCGCCTCCTGACTATGCACTTCCACACCGGGAATGGCATTCAGTTGCGCCACGGTGGTGTCCGCCGTGCTATTCGGGATGTTCTTGACGGGCATGAACCATGTTGGTTGCCCGCTCTGATACGCTTTCTTGATCGTGGCTTGATCCAGATTCAGGATCGCACTGACCCGGCTGAGGAGGTCGGGTTCGTTCGCGATTTTCCCCGGAACGACGCCGACCTGCTTGATAAGTCCTTCGACGGCGAGCGGCCGCCCCTTACGATCGAGAATCCGGCCGCGAATCGGGTCGTCGGGAAAGAACCGGACAAGCCCGTTGCCATCCAACTCGCGGAAAATCAGGGATGGCGTCCATTCGACGTGCCAGTTCGATCCCTCATGGGTGAGCGGGATGACATTTTCCTGCGTGAAGTTGCCGACCAATGATGACGTAAATGCCACGTTAATGCGGTACTGCGACGTACCGGGTTCCTGGCCAACGAGTTGAATCTGTACAGCGGTGATGCCCGACTCGGCGAGGATACTTTCATATCGCGTCTGAAAGGCGTCCTGCGTAATGGCGGCCTGCGCGCGCGTCGAGATGATCCGGTACATCGTTTGGTAATCGGCGGCATTCCATGCCTGCACATAGGTATCAGCGGCGCTCTGGGGATCACTGAGGGTATTCGGCCCCGTCGGGACGGTGCCATTGGCCGCAACCGGAATCGCACTCGTCGCGGCTGGCGCATTCGGCGAACTCGGCGGCGTCGTTGGTGCGCCCGTGCTGCTCGTCGCCACACCGGCTGCGGCGACGGTTGCCTTGATGGTTTGCACCGGAGCGCCGGAGCCGCGTCCGTGAATTGTCCACGCGAGCCAGCCACCACTGCCGAGAATGGCAATGGAGAGCAGAACGATCAGGAACTTCGGCCACAGCGGTGGGCGCGTCCGGGAGGAATAGGGGGAGTAATACCGCACGTCAGTCTCCTCGCCTTCGCAGGCATAGACGGATATTCGTACGGACGCCGCACATGCCGTAGAATTATTGTAAAGTGTACAAACGGTCGCCGGATGGGTCAAGGGGCCGACGGCAATCGTTTATGCATCGGTGCCACCGGAGACGTTGTGGTATTGTTTCTACGGGGGCGGATTCCTGGAGGTGGCATTGGTACCACGGCACATGAATGACACGCACATACCGATAAAACCGGACACACCTGCGCACCCGGCGCATCTCCTCATCGCTTCGACCAGTCCACTGAGTGGGAAAAGCGCGTTCGCGGTCGGCATTGGGCGCGCGCTGCAAGGGCAGGGATACGCCGTCGGGTACTGTCAACCCTTCCTCCTTGCCCATGACTACGACCAACTCGCGCCCGATCACGTCGGGTTTATCCGTGAAGCATTGCGCCTGCGCGGCGAGAAGGATGCGCGCATCGCGCCGGTTCATCTCTCCGCCGCCGATCTCGCTGAGGCGTTGCGCGATGCCCGCGTGGCCGCGAGCGATTTTCAGGAGAAAGTTGTCCGCGCCTTCGGGACGCTGGCATGCGACAAGGACGTCATGCTGATCGAGGGGCCGGATACGCGCGATGAAGGAAGCGTGCTCGGCCTGACCGTCGCTGACCAGGCGCAATTACTCGACGCACAGGTGCTGGTTGTCGTGCGCGGAAACGAGTCGGCGCTGCTCGACCGCGTCGTCGCCTTTCAACGGGAACTGGGCGATCGTCTCCTCGGTGTGGTACTCAATGTCATCCCCCGCAGCAGTCTGTCGTACACGGCAAATACCCTCGTGCCGGCGCTGGAGCGCCTGGGCATCGTGGTGCTTGGCGTGTTGCCGGAGGATCGCACGCTCCGTTCCGTGAGCGCCGGCCAGGCCGCCAGCTATCTGGATGGCCGGATACTCTGCGCGGAGGATCAGGCTGGCGCGCTGATCGAGCACGTTGTCGTGGGCGCGATGTCGGTTGAAGCCGCCATTGACCACCTCAAGCGCCGCGAGCGAACCGCGCTGATCACCGGTGGTGATCGCACGGACCTCCTCGCCGCCGCACTGGCGACGCCCGAGGTCGTGGACACCACAGCGGCGTTTATCCTGACCGGGGACCTCTATCCGTCGCCGCGCATTCTTTCGCTGGCGACCGCGAAAGGCATCCCGGTCGTCCTCGTCCGTCATGACACGCGCACCGCGACCGATCTGCTCGACAAAGTCTTCGGTCGCGTGCGTTTTGCCCAGACGCGCAAGATTGAGCGCTTCAGCGCCTTACTCGCGGAGCGCTTCGACTTTGTGCGCCTGGCGCGGACGCTCGGCCTCGATTAACCCCAGCATCAAACAGAATCTCTCCGCCCATTTTGGCCTCCCGCGCCTCGACCCGTCACATTATCGCCCGCTTTTCGATACTACAAGTAGACAATTGCGCGATGAAGGGGGATCCATGCTGCTA
>JALYUS010000645.1 GCA_030853625.1 Chloroflexota bacterium | reverse complement strand
ACCATGATAGCATATCTGTGCAGATAATAATAGTTATCTGACCAGTTCGTCGGACCACGGGACAGGGCACCGCTCAAAGATCTCAGGGCTTAGCGTACAATATTCTCCCTTTCGCCAAACGCCCCGTCCTGCTCAAGGCGTTCCAACTCGCGGGGCGTTTTCCTGACCGGCGCGATGACATCGCCGAGAACGTGGTCGCCCACCTCGCCGCGCAGGTTGGCGTCAGCCCGGACACCTATGCGGTCGGGACCTGGAGTGAGCGCACGCAACGCCATCATCGTGCCCAGATCCGGGACTACTGCGGGTTTCGGGCCTTCCGCGCCGACGATGAGCCGAACTTCGTGGCCTGGCTGAGCACCTGCGTCACCTCGCTCGATCCGGAGGCTGAGCCCCTGCTGCGCCTGGCCTCCGGTCACCTGCGCGTCCAGCAGATCGAACCGCCGCCTCCAAGACGCCTGCGCCGGTTGGTACGCGCGGCGCGGCGCACCTATGAGGAGCGGCTCGTCGCCACGATCACGGCGCATCTCTCGCCGGCGACCTGTGCCGCCCTCGATGCGCTCATCCAGACCGCGCCCGACGAGGACGAGGAGTACCAGGCACCACTCTTCCCCGTGCGCTCCGAACTCGCGTCCTTAAAGGAAGATGCCGGCGCCGTCAAGGTGGAGACGGTGCGGGAGGAGATCGAGAAACTGCGGTGCCTGCGGGCCCTGGGGTTGCCAGCGCAGCTCTTCCGCGACGTCCCCGCGACGTTCGTGACGCACTACCGGCAGCGCGCCGCGAGCGAGAAGCCGCGGGAACTGCGCCGTCACCCCCCGGCCGTGCGCTCCATGTTGCTGGCGGCCTTGTGCTGGCAACGGTCGCGCGAGATTACCGACACCCTCGTCGATCTCTTGCTGCATATCGCGCATCATATTGGGGCCCGGGCCGAGGCGAAGGTCGAGGAGACGCTGCGCACCTATGTGAAGAAGATCGTCGGCAAACCGGCGTTGCTCTACAAGCTGGCGAAGGCGGCCAAAGGAGAGCCGAATGGCCTGGTGAAAGAGGTCATCTACCCGGTCGTGAGCGAGCAGACCCTGGACGCCGTCATTCAGGAGACCGAGGCCGCGTCGGGGTATGCGCGGCGGGTGCAACTCGTGACACGCTCCTCGTACAGCCACCACTACCGGCGTATCGTGCCGACCTTGTTGGAGGAACTGTCCTTCCACTGCCATAACCAGCACCAACCGGTGATGGACGCCCTGGCGCTGCTCCAGCGGCAGCGGGGGTGCAAGACGCCCGTGTTTCCCCGCCAGGAGATCGTGCCGTTGGACGGCGTGGTCAAGGACGAGTGGCAGGACCTGGTGATCGATGAGACGCGCGGCGGCCGGGTCAACCGCATCTCTTACGAGATCTGCCTGCTCACGACGCTGCGCGAGAAGGTGCGCTGCAAAGAGATCTGGGTGGCCGGGGCATTGCGCTACCGCGATCCCGATGAGGACGTGCCCCGGGACTTCGCGGCGCGGCGGGACGAGTATTGCGATGCGCTGGCGCAACCGCGTGCGGCCACCCAGTTCGTGGCGCAGGCCCGGCACGCCATGGTCACCGCCCTGGCCGCCCTGGATGCCGACCTACCGCGCCATGGCACGGTGAAGATCCTGACCGCCAAGACGGGTAAAGGGCGCATCGTGCTGACCCCGCTCACGGCCCTACCAGAGCCGCCCAACCTCACCCAGCTCACCGCTGCCCTCGTGCAGCACTGGCCGATGACCAACCTGCTGGACATCTTGAAAGAGACGGAGCTGCGCGTCCATTTCACCGAGGCGTTTCGCACGCTGGGATCGCGCGAAGCCTTGGCCCCGGAGGTCCTGCAGCGCCGCCTCCTACTCTGCTTGCACGGATTAGGCACCAATGCCGGGATCAAGCGCATGTGTAGCGGCGGGAGCGGGGAGACGTACGCCGATTTAGCGTACGTGCGGCGCCGCTACATCACCAAAGAGCAGTTGCGGGTCGCCATCGCCAGAGTCTGCGATGCGATCTTCGCCGTGCGCCGGGTCGACTTGTGGGGGGAAGGGACCACGGCGTGCGCGTCGGACAGCAAGCGCTTTGGGGCGTGGAACCAGAACCTGATGACGGAGTGGCATGCACGCTATGGTGGGCGTGGGATCATGATCTATTACCATGTCGAACGCCACTCCGTCTGCATCTACTCGCAACTCAAGTCCTGTTCGAGTTCGGAAGTCGCCGCCATGATCGAAGGCGTGCTGCGGCACGATACCGAGATGGAGGTCGAGAAGAACTACGTGGATACGCACGGCCAGAGCGAGGTGGGCTTCGCCTTTTGCCACTTGCTCGGCTTTCAACTGCTCCCGCGGCTGAAGAACCTCAAGAAGCAGCGGCTCTATCGCCCCACGAGCGGCGAGCCAGCGGCCTATGCCAACCTTCAACCCCTGCTCACGCGCCCCATCAATTGGGCGATCATCGAGCAGCACTACGACGAGTTGATCAAGTTCGCGAGCGCGCTCCGCCTGGGGACGGCGGACGCGGAAGCCATCCTGCGCCGCTTCACCCGCAGCAATGTGCAACATCCGACGTACAAGGCCTTGTGTGAGTTGGGGAAAGCCCTGAAAACGACCTTCTTATGCGAGTATCTCCGACTGGAATCACTGCGCCGGGAGATTCACGAGGGCTTGGCGGTGATCGAAACCTGGAACAGCGCGAACGACTTCATCCTGTATGGGAAGAGCGGTGAGTTTGCCAGCAACAAGACCGAGGACCATGAGATCCTCATGCTCTCGCTGCACTTGCTGCAGATCAGCCTCGTTTACGTGAACACCCTGATGATCCAGCAGGTGCTGGCCCAACCGGCCTGGCAGGGGCGCCTGACCGCCCGCGACCTGCGCGCCTTGACGCCTCTCAAATGGCAGCATATCAACCCTTACGGCACATTCCTCTTGGATATGCAGCGCCGCTTACGCTTGGACCTTGTCGCCTGAGTCTCCTGCCACTTTGCCGAAATTGCGGCCTTCGCTACCTTAGGGCCAAGGAGGGCCGCTGGCACCGGACCCATGCAGCGCTGCGCGGGGACACCCCGGATGTCCCCATAGCGGCGTGCGTCCCGATGGCCGCCGACACGGCGACGTTTCCGGGCCGGCTTGGCGGGACACCGGAGGCAAATGCCCGCACGGATACGGAGGAGTGAACGGTCGCGACTGGCTTGATGGATCGCGATGCGTGCGTTCGATGCGCGGACCGCGCGGCAAGAATGCGGGAACCAAACGCGGCCAGCAGGGGGATTAATCTGTGTCGGACGAATCGGTTGGATGAAAGGGGCTTGGACATGGTGCGGCATCGTCGGTTCATTTTCAGCAGTCTGCTCGGCGCGGGCCTCGTGCTCGTGATGCTGATCCCGGTCGCCGTGCAGGGCGCGGATCACTTCGCCAGTCCCGCCTTCGCGCAGCAATGGAACAGCGTCACGGACGCCATCCCTAACTTCTGGGGGCCGCTGGAGACGGCGCGCAATGGCCAGATCGAGCCGTATGCCGAGGGCAACTATAACGGCGACCCCGGCAGTCGGCTCGTGCAGTACTTCGACAAGGCGCGGATGGAGCAGACGACTCCCGACCGCCCCGTGACCAATGGGTTGCTCACCGTCGAACTGAAGAGCGGCCAGTTGCAGTTGGGCGACGTCAGTTTCGAGCAGCGGAACCGCGCGGCGATCGGGATCGCGGGCGATCCGGACGCGCCGGGGCCATCGTATGCCGCTCTCAACGATCTGGTGGAGCGGGTCGCCCAGCGGAATGGCGCGGTCGATCGCGGCTACGACGTGCCGAGCAAGACGTTCGTGAACGTCCAACCGGCGAGCGACCCGGAACTGTCGTTCGTCACCTATCAGGGTGATCCGGGCGGGCGCTTCGGGCAGAATGTCCCGAAGGCCTTCTGGGACTACTTGCAGGCGATCCCCGGCGGCTGGCTGCCGACGATGGGCTATCCGATCAGTGAGGCGTTCGGGACGCAGGTGCAGGTCAACGGTCAGAGCACGTTCGTCGTCGTGCAGGCCTTCCAGCGGCGCGTGCTGACCTACACGGCCACGAACCCGGACGCCTTCAAGGTCGAGTTCGGCAACATCGGGCAACACTACTATCGCTGGCGCTACGGCACGCCGGTCTCCCCACCACCCGCGCCGCCGCCCACGCCGATCAGCGGGGCCGATGCCGTCTTCGCCAACGGCGTGAGCAGCCTGACGAACCGCAACAGCAGTGTCTTCCCGCTCGGGCCGGCGACGAGCGCCGCATCCCTGGACACGCTCGCGTACGAGCCGTTCGAGAACGGTTTCATGCTCTATTCACAGACGACGAACGAGATTTACGTCCTCAGCCGCACCGGGATGCAGCTCGCGATCTACCCGAACACCTTCGTCGAGAACGGTCTGCACCCGGTCGTGCCCGGTCCCCGCGCCGGCACGTACGTCCCGGTGCGGGGCTTTGGCGCCGTCTGGCAGCAGAACCCGGACGTGCAGCAAGCGCTCGGCTTCGCCACGGCGCCGGAGCGTGGGTACAGCGCGCTGGTGCAGCGGTTCGCGCGGGGCTTCCTCCTTGACGATCCCGCTGACACCCTGATCTTCGCCCTCAACACGGTGACGAACCGATGGGACAGCGCGACGCGCTAGCGCGAGAGGATCACCGGACCGTGTGTCGGGGCGCGAGGCCCCGACACACGGGATGGCAGTGTTCCGGGTGGGGGGCGCTGCCGAGCGGTGGATGCGGGAAGGAACCGGTTCCCACGTCGCGGGAAGGGTGCAGCGCGCACGACGACCACGGACGACCGACAAGCCCACCAGACGATTACGGACGAGGCAGACGCATCGAAGGGGGAGCAATGGGCGGACG
>JALYUS010000644.1 GCA_030853625.1 Chloroflexota bacterium | reverse complement strand
GCGAACCGACCACCGGGGAAGATCGTGCTGACGCGGGGCTTACGACGGCTGATGGATGTCTTCGCGACCGAAGCGATCCTGGCGGCACATGTCAAGGAGTATGGCGCATTACCGCCCCGGATTGCCGCCATCCTCGGTCGTCCGGTCGCGGGCTGAGTTATGTCCGGATGTCAGGTATTTCCCGACAAGTTGAGCGATGTATCGTTGTCACACCGCGAGTTCTCTCTCCTGCCGCTCCCAGTCGGCCTTCTCCAGCGCGTACTCGACATCGTCCCCCTCCCAGAGGCCCTCAGGCGCGACCTGGTAGCCCTGGGCCACCATCTCCTCGGTGGTCATGCGGAACGTCCGCACCAGCGTCATACCCACCTTCTCCATCACGCGGCGGGAGCCGAGGTTGTCCTGATAGGTTGACGCGACGACGCGCCGCACGCCGAATTCAGTGAAACCCTTGTGGATCAGCGCGCGCGACCCTTCGGTGCCGTATCCCTTGCCCCACGCCGCTTTACGCAGCCGGTAGCCGAGTTCGGGTTCGTCGGGGCTGGCGCCTTTCGGTGGCCGGAAATGGAACCAGCCGAGAAAGTCCCCGGTGGACTTCTCGATTGCCGCCCAGAAGCCATAGCCCACAAAATCGTCGTGGTAGCGGAGGAAGGCGGGCAGGAAGACGTTTTGTATATCGTCGCGGGATGTCGGTGTGCCGCCGGTGATGAAGCGCATGACATCCGGGTCGCTGTCGAGGTCAACGAGGTTGTCCAGATCGGCCTCGGTGAACTGGCGCAGCACCAGTCGTTCGGTTTCCAGGAAGACCCGCATTGCTCACTCCTTCCATGATATTGCCAACGCGGGCAGCGTAGCCGACCCTGCGCTCGTCGGCAACGGTCGCGGTATTGCGCGCGTTGCCGCGATGGGAAGCGCGTGCTACCCTTCGTGCAAATAGATTGGCTTGGTTCGACAAGGAGCACATCATGACCGACCCTCGGATCGAGAAACTCGCGGATGTTCTGATTGATTACTCGCTCGCCATCCGCGAGGGTGATTTTTTCGCCATCAACAGCCCGCCGATTGCCGCGCCGCTCGTCGAGGCGCTCTATGTCCGCGCGCTGAAAAAGGGGGCATTCCCTATCACGTCTATCGGGCTACCGCATCTCAGCGAACTCTTTCTCACTCATGCCACGCCCGCGCAACTGGCGTGGGTCTCGCCCATCCAGCGGTTGGTTATCGAGCAGGCGGACGCGACCTTCAGCATTCTCGCGGAGACGAACACCAGGGCGCTAACGAACACCGACCCCGCGAAACAGATGCAGCGCGCCGCCGCGATGAATGATCTGACGAAGACGTACATGGAGCGGGCCGCGTCGGGCGCATTGCGCTGGTCCTTGACGCTCTTTCCGACCGAGGCCTACGCGCAGGACGCCGAGATGTCGCTGGCGGAGTATGAGGCGTTCGTCTATGGCGCGGGGCTGCTCGACGAACCCGATCCGATCGCCGCGTGGAAGAAGCAGGGCGCGACGCAGCAACGGCTGATTGACTGGCTTGTAGGCAAGGACCAGGTCCATGTCGTCGGGCCGGACACGGATCTGACCCTTTCAATCAAGGACCGCGTCTTCATCAACGCCGACGGGTCGCGCAACTTCCCGGATGGCGAGATCTTCACCGGCCCGGTCGAGAACAGCATCAACGGTCATATCCATTTCTCGTATCCCGCGAACCTCGGTGGCCGCGAGATCGAGGACATCCGCCTGACCTTTGCGCATGGCGTCGTCACGCAGGCGACCGCCGCGCGCGGGCAGGAATACCTCACGAAATTGCTCGATACGGACGCGGGCGCCCGCCGCGTCGGCGAGTTTGCCTTCGGGACGAACTACGGCATCCAGCGATTCACGAAGAACACCCTTTTCGATGAGAAGATCGGCGGCACCATGCACATGGCGCTCGGTCGCGCCTACCCGGAAACGGGCGGCACAAACGAATCCGCCATCCACACCGACATCGTCTGCGATCTGCGCAGCGGCGGCACGATCACGGTAGACGGGCAGACCTTCGCGAAGGACGGCAAATTCGTCATTTGAGAATCGGCCTTTTCATGTATAGGCCGGTGGTGGCAGGCTTCCAGCCTGTTTGAATGCAGGCTGGAAG
>JALYUS010000772.1 GCA_030853625.1 Chloroflexota bacterium | reverse complement strand
AAAGCGCGAACAGGACACTCATCTGACGTTCATAGCCGGGGAACCCTGTCACGTGGCACGCCATATCCGTGACGCGTGGCCTCGCGGACCTTAGCGTACAATAATTTCCGTTTCGCCAAGCGACCCCTCCTTCAAGGCCACATTATCGAGGGTGAGATCTGCCACGATCTGCTTCAACTTGCGATTCTCGTCCTCGAGTTGGCGAAGGCGTCGCACCTGGCTGACCTCAAGGCCACCATACTGCGCCTTCCAGCGGTAGTACGTCCCCTCGCTGATGCTGTGCTGGCGGCAGACGTCGCCGACCTTCTGGCCGACCTCGACGAGCTTGAGGATACCGATGATCTGTCCTTCGGTGAACTGGCTCTTGCGCATGACTGACCTCCCAAGATCGATTCATTGATCGGGAGTCTCGCATAATCTTTGGACACCTTTTCGGGGGTCAGGTCACCCCACTCGGCCATGGCGATTCACCGGGCGGAACAGCGGCCCCTCGCTAACCCCCGACATATCCGTATAGTCTCCTACCGCCGTGACCGGGCCGGTAAGCACATGCCGCCCGAAGGGGATGCCCTTCTTCGCCCCCTCACCCTCCTGGTCGCCCTTCGAGCGGCGCAGTGTCACCGTCTTAACTGTCGTCGGGTGCGGCTGCCCGGGACGGTCTGGTGCGCTTTCCCGGCCAACGGTTCTCCGTCGCACGTCACAACGGGGAGGGAGGGTGCCGGACGAGTCTCAGGAGTCATCGGCCGTGATCCGCGTGATGGCGCGGCCATGGTCGCTGGCCTCGGCCGCGCCGTCGGGAGCGATCGCGCGATCATCACGGGGCGCGTCATTCGTCGGGATGCGCCAGTCGCCGAGGACCTTGAGCACGCGCGGGGCGACGAGCGTCTCCGTCGAGCGGATGCCCCTGATGGGCGCGATCTGCTCGGTCATGAAGCGGGTGAGATCGTCGAGCGACCGTTCGGCGACGAAAAACAGGATGTCGTATCGCCCGAGGATCAGCGCCACCATCGTCACCTCGGGGAAGCTGCGGATCGTGTCGGCGATCGCCATCACGCGCGCAAGGTCGGCTTTGACCCCGACCATCGCCGAGGCCCGGTAGCCCAGTGTATAGAGATCGGGGAGCATCGCGAGCGTGATTGCGCGCGAAGCGAGCAATCCGTCGACGCGGCGGCGCACCGTCGTCTCGCTCACATTCACCGTGCGCGCGATCTTGGCATAGGCCGCGCGTGGATCCTCCTGCAGGCAACGGATGAGCTGGAGGTCGATGTCGTCAACGGATTCCAACACAAACCATCCTTTCATGGCCCTTTCCGCTGTGGATTTGCCATCCTTCGACGGATCCCGGCGAAACAATCTTGACACGCACTATACGGAATGCTATCGTCCGTGGCAACTGGTCCATTGCGCATCATGATGACTCGCGAATCCACCGACCCGACCGTTCGCGCATCGTGATCGTCGCGGACGTGGACGTCGCGGTTAGCCGAGCAGGACGTGCTCGTGGGTGCGTACGCGTACGGCGATGGGGAGCAGTGCGTCGTCTGGTACGCGTAGTCTGGGAATGGTTGGACGGTCGTAGCAGGGAAGGAGCGTAACCGATGGAACGGATCGAACGACTGACGGGTGCTTTCACCCGCGGCGAACTCTCGCGACGCCAGTTCATCCGACGCGCGATTGCCGTGGGCGGTTCGCTCGCGGCGGTTGACGCGCTGCTCGCCGCCTGTGGCGGAGCGACGACGCCGACCGCGACACCTGCCCCAACCGGGGCAACAACACCCCAGACAGCGGGACAAGCCTCGCCGACCACGACGGGCGCGTCCGCCGCGTCAACGAAAGCCGCGCCCGTCAGCCCTGCCACGTCTGCGACGACCGCACCGAGCGGCTCGGCCGTGGCGAGTTCGCCCCAAGCGGGGGGCACCCCGCAGAAGGGTGGGCAGGTGATCGTTGGGCTATCGCAAGAGCCGACCATCTTCAACCCACTCATGTCCACGCTCGAAGTGGATCGCGGCGTCCAGTACGCGCTCTTCGACAGTCTCTGGCGGATCGACGAGAAGGGGCAGTTGATTCCCAATCTGGCGACTGAGATCCCAAGCGTCCAGAACGGCGGCATCTCCAAGGACGGCCTGACCTATACCTTCAAACTCCGCAAAGATGTCAAGTGGCACGACGCTCAGCCATTCACCGCGAAGGATGTCCTTTTCAGCCACAAGACGGTGCTCGATCCCAAGTTTAACGCCGGCAACCGCATTGGGCACGACTTGGTCACCGCCATCTCCGCGCCGGACGATGCCACGGTGACGATGACGTTGAAGCAGACGTACGCCCCGTTCCTGATCGTCTGGAGCGATACCTACATCGTGCCCGAGCACATCCTCGGCACCGTCCCCGATCTCAACACGGCCGAATTCAATTCGACGAAGCCCGTCGGGACCGGCGCATTCACCTTCGCGGAGCGCGTCGCAGGCGACCACATCACCCTCCAGGCGAATCCCAATTATCATGGACCGGGTCCCTATCTTGACAAGGTGATCTTCAAGTACATCCCGGATCTCACGGTGATGTTCACCCAGTTCAAGACGGGCGAGATCGACTATACCGGTATCCAGGGGATCACCGCCGACCACTACAACGAGGCGAAAGGGTTGCAAGGGAAGGTGATTAACCTCGGGGACAGTCCCTTCGTCGAGTTCATCTTCATGAACTTCGGCAAGCCGCAGTTCCAGGAACTCCCGGTGCGCCAGGCGCTGTACGCGGCGATGGACAAGAAGAACATCATCGACAAGGTCTATTACGGCCTGCCGAAGCCTTCCGAAACCTATCTCCCCCTCACGTCGTGGGCGCTCAACCCGAACCTCACGCCGCAGGTATTCAACATGGATCAGGCGAAGAAGATCCTCGATGACGCGGGGTGGAAGCCGGGGGGAGACGGCGTCCGGGAGAAGAACGGCGTAAAGCTCAGCTTCACGAACTCCACCACGGCGGGGAACAAGGTGCGCGAGCAGGCGCAGCAGTACCTCCAGCAAACCTGGAAACAGATTGGCGTCGATATGCAAATCAAGAACTTCCCGGCGGCGGTGATCTGGGGTGACTACTTCAACAAGTCCCAATATGACACGGTAATGGTCGGGGAGAATGCGGGACTCGGCGCGGACCCGGACGTGACGACGCGCTTTGGCAGCGCGTATATCCCCGTGCAGGGGGGGGGCGGCCAGAACACCGAGCAATACAAGAACCCGACGGTCGACAAGCTGCTGGCGCAAGGCGCGACCGAGCTCGATCAAGAGAAGCGCAAGGCCATTTACGTGCAGTTGCAGCAGGTGCTGCGCGACGATCTGGCGTTCTTGCCGATCTTCCACTACGCCAACATCGAGGGGACGAAGGCAGGGCTGATGAATTACAAGGCGAGCGCCTATGTCGTCAGCAATGTGTGGAATATCAATGAGTGGTGGTGGCAGAAATAGCACACGCGGTGTTGCGGGAAATACGGGGAGGTCGTCCGGGTTTTCCCGCAAGGTCCGTAGCCTTACCGCAAGGACATCGATCCGCATACGGGTAACTGCCGGACGTTTGCGTCCGTGGCGAGGACCGATGTCTGTGTCGTCAATCGGGCAAGGAGCAGAGAAACGTGGAAACAGCGGATGTGGTCGTCATCGGCGCCGGCGCGAACGGGAGTAGCATCGCCTTTCATCTCGCCAAGGCGGGCGCGGGAAAGGTCGTCGTCGTCGAGCGCCGCCACCTCGCGGCGGGCGCGACCGGGAAATCCGGCGCGCTCGTGCGCATGCATTACACGAATGAACCGGAGACCCGGCTCGCCGTCGAGAGCCTGAAGTATTTCGCGAACTGGCGGGAGATGGTGGGCGGCGAGTGCGGCTTCCAGCCCATCGGCTTGCTCGTCTTCACGCCCCCGGAATATCGCCATCATCTCGAGGCGAATGTCGCAATGCAGCGCGAGGTCGGGGCAGACGCCCGGATCATCACGCCCGATGACGCCCGCGCACTCGACCCGAGCGTCTACGTTGGGGATGTCACGGAGGTTGCCTACGAGCCGGGCTCCGGCTACGCCGACCCGAACGCTACCACGTACTCCTTGGCGCGTGCGGCGATGGATCGCGGCGTGGCATTCAAGCTTGACACGCACGTGACACGGGTCCGCACGGATGGGGACCGCGTCACGGGCGTTGAGACCACCGATGGCACGATCGAGGCACCGGTCGTCGTCGTCGCTGCGGGCGCGTGGGCGAACCAACTGTTCGCGCCGCTCGGCATCGATCTCGGCCTGATACCGACGGAAGCGCGGGTCACCCTCTTTCGTTGGGCCTTCGACCGCTCTCCCCGGCATATGACGTATATCGACCGCATTAACCACACCTGGGCGCGGCCGAGCGACGGCAATTGCACGCTGATCGGCACGGAAGGCGGCGTGCGCGCGAGTCCCGACCCCGAGCAGTACCCGGAAGCGGTCACGGATGACTTCGTGGCGATGTGCCACACGCAGTTGATGAAGCGGTTTCCCGTTATGCGGCACAGCACAATGCGCGGCAACTGGGCGGGCATCCTGATGATGAGTCCCGATTCTCGCCCGATCATTGACAAGTTGCCGCAGTACGAGGGGCTCTTCTGCATGGCAGGAGACAGTGGTACGTCATTTAAGACGAGCCCCGCCATCGGCAAGTGCCTCGCCGAATGGATCACCGAGGGCCGGCCGAAGACCGTGGACCTAACACCGTTCCGTTCAACCCGCTTTGCTGAAGGCAAGCCGTGGGTGGACGAGAACGACTACGGCGTCGAACGCGCGACGATCTCGCGGTAGCCGCGATCGCGGCGGACAGGATGTGCGGGTAGCGGCCCGCCGGGGAGCGACGAATGGGCGCATTCCTTGTCCGGCGATTGAGCCAGAGCGTCGTGCTCTTGCTGATCGTCGTCACGATTGCTTTTTTCTTGATGCACCTCGCGCCGGGTGGGCCACTCGCGGTCTATTCGCTCAATCCCTCGATGCGGATTGAGGATCTCGATCGGATCAAGCACAATTTTGGCCTCGACCGTCCGCTCCCGGTCCAATACGTGAAGTGGGCGAGCGGCATGATTCGGGGTGACTGGGGACGATCCTACCGCGATTCCCGCCCCGTGCGCACCGTGATCTTCGACCGCCTCCCCGCGACGCTCGAACTGATGATCACCGCGTTGGCCGTCGCCGTCGTGGTCGGTGTGCTGATCGGTATTTTGGGCGCGATCCGGCAATACTCACTGTGGGACTTCCTGCCGACGATCGGCGCGATCCTCGCCCTCTCCATCCCCACCTTCTGGTTCGGACTGATGGTGATCTTCCTCTTTTCGGAGCGTCTGCACTGGCTCCCCTCCGGCGGGATTGCCACGACTGGCGGGACGTTCTCGGTCGGTGATCGTCTGCATCATCTGATCGCGCCCGCGCTCGTGCTGGGTTTTGTTCTCGTCGCGACGTGGAGTCGGTACACGCGCGCCGCGATGCTGGAGGTGATCGCCCAGGACTATATCCGTACGGCGCGATCGAAAGGACTGACCGAGCGCCGCGTGATCGCGGAGCATGCCTTTCGGAATGCCCTCGCTCCGCTCGTCACGCTCGGCGGCCTGCAATTGGCCGGGTTGTTCGGCGGCGCGCTCGTCACGGAGAGTGTCTTTACATGGCCCGGGATGGGGCGGCTCTTCGTTGACTCGCTCGGCTACCGCGATTATCCGGTCATGATGGGGATCCTCTTCATCACGGCGGTACTCGTGATCATTGGGAATCTGGTTGCGGATCTCGCGGTGTCGTTCCTGGACCCACGGATCCGTCGCGCGTAGGAGTGCTCGTGTCAATGCAGAGACAACTCGCTCCCCGAGCCCTCCAGTCGGATGCCGTCGCGACGCAAATCGCGCAGCGGATCGAGAGCCCATGGCGGCTGATGGTGCGCCGCTTCGTGCGCCATCGTCTCGCGGTCTTCGGCCTCGCCGTGATCGCCGTGCTGACGATTCTCACGCTCTTCGCGCCCGTCATCGCGCCACGCGATCCGCTCGAGATCAACATCTTGGAAAAATTTACCCCGCCGCTCCACGACGGCCTGCTGCTCGGCGGGGACGAGGTGGGCCGCGACCTCTTCAGCCGCCTCATCTACGCGGGGCGCATCTCCCTTGTGGTCGGGGCGTGCGCGATGCTGGTCACGGTCACGGTCGGGACGATCGTTGGGCTCGTTGCCGGCTATTACGGCAGGAATATTGATGCCATCCTGATGCGCTTGACGGACGCCCTGCTCTGTTTCCCGACCGTCTTCCTACTCCTCATCCTCGCGTCGTTCATCGGCGCCTCGGTGCTCTCGGTCACCCTCATCATCGGGCTCACCTCCTGGATGGAGCTCGCGCGCATCGTCCGCAACCAGACCCTCGGGCTCAAGGAGCACGAGTTCGTGCAATCCGCCCAGGCGCTCGGCGCTTCCAACGCCCGTATCCTCTTTCGCCACCTCCTGCCGAACAGCCTCGCGCCGATTCTCGTTGCCGCCACGTTGAACGTCGCGAATGCGGTGCTTGCCGAATCCTATATCAGCTACCTCGGCTACGGCATCCAGCCTCCCGCCGCCAGCTGGGGCAACATGCTCAATAACGCCCAAAGTTTTTTTCATGATGCCCCGTGGATCGCATTCTTTCCCGGCATCTTCATCGCCCTGACCGTCGCGAGTTTCAACTTCGTCGGCGACGGGCTCCGCGATGCACTCGATCCGCGCACAGTGCAGAAGTGACTGCGCGCCGTACCGGCGGGCGATCAAAGGAGCGAGACAATGGCCGAGCGGGCCGACGTGGTGATTATCGGCGGCGGCATCAGCGGGTGTGCGGCGGCGTACGAGCTGGCGCGCACGGGGGCGCGCGTCATCCTGCTCGAACGGGGTGCGATCGCCTCGATGGCCTCCGGCTGGACGCTTGCGGGCGTGCGCGTCTCGGGTCGCCATCCTGCGGAGATCCCCCTCGCACTCGCCGCGATCGAGCGGTGGGCGACATTGGCCGAGGAACTCGGTGGGGAAACCGACTATGTCCGCAGCGGCAATCTCCGGCTCGCCCGCGATGCGGACGAACTGGCAACGGTGCGCGCGATCGTCGCGGAGCAACGTGACCTGGGCGTGGATGTGGCGATGCTGGAGGGAAATGCTGCGGTGCGGACACTGGCCCCGGCGCTCACTGAGGAGATTCTGGGTGCCGCCTATTGCGCGACCGATGGCCATGCGAACCCGGGCAAAACGGTCGGTGCGTATGCGGCGGCGGCCGCGCGGGCAGGGGCGGAAATCCGCACCTGCACCACCGTGACGAATGTCGTGCAGGTCGGAGGGACGATCCAAGGCGTCGAGACCGACGCGGGATCGATCGCGGCGGACGTCGTCGTCAACACGGCGGGCGTCTATGCGGATCGCATCTGCGCGATGATCGGTCTCGATCTGCCGCTGACGACCTACCATGTGACGGCGATTGGCAGCGTTCCCATGCCCCGGCTCCTCGATCAGGTGCTCGGCGTCGGCAACGCCGATTTCGCCGGACGCCAGGAACGGAGTGGAGCCATGCGGATCACCGACGGGGGCGCGCCGTGGTCGTGGCCCGCCCGCCCGCTCGAGCCCGGCGATGTCCAGCCACCCGCGGCGATGGTCGCGACGGTCCTCCAGCGCGCGTGGCAGCTCATCCCGGCGCTGCGCGCGATGCGTGTGGCCCGTGTCTGGGGGGGATTGCTCGATGTGACCCCCGACGAGATCCCGGTCATCGCGCGGACGGAAGTGCAGGGGTTCATTGTCGCGGCGGGCTTTTCCGGCCACGGGTTCTGCCTCGGGCCGGCGACCGGGTGCCTGATCCGCGACCTCGCCACGACGGGGGAGCCCTCGCTCCCGATCGGCGCCTTTCAGCTCAACCGCTTCGTGACCGATGGCCCCGGTCGCGCGGCACTGCACGGATAGGAGGGAGAGTGCGTCATGGATGAACGGCAAACCGCAGCACTCACGTCGCTCTTTGGCCTCGCGGGCAAGGTGGCCGTCGTCACGGGCGGGTCAAGCGGCCTGGGGCGCGCGATCGCCCAGGGACTGGCGAGTGTTGGCGTGCGCGTGGTCGTGACGGGCACGAACACCGCGCGGTGCGAGGCAGTCGCCACTGACATTCGGGAGGCGGGCGGCGACGCGCTCCCACTGACTGGCGACGTCGCCGATCCCGCGCAGGTCCAGCGCCTTGTCGAGACGGCGGCGACTCGCTGGGGGCGGCTCGATATCCTCGTTGCAAGCGCCGGTATCGTACAGAATGGTGCAGTCCTGGACATGACGCCGGAGGAATGGCAGCATGTCCTCGACGTGGACATGAACGGCGTCTTCTACTGCTGCCAGGCGGCCGGGCGCGTGATGACCGGGCAGGGAAGTGGCAGCATCATCACGGTCGCGTCACTCAGCGGCATGTTCGGCCACAAGCACGAGGTGGCGTACGCGGCGGCGAAAGGCGGCGTGATCCAGCTCACGCGCGGCCTCGCGGTCGAATGGGCCGAGCGAGGCGTGCGTGTTAACGCGGTCGCGCCGACCTGGTTCTATACCGAGATGACGAAGACGCTGCTCGACGATCCCGCGTATCACCGGCGTAGTATCGCCCAAATCCCCTTGGGCCGGGTCGGACGGGGGGAAGACATCGCGGGGGTCGCGATCTTTCTCGCGAGCGACGCTGCGCGCTTCATCACGGGCCAGGTCCTTTGCGTGGATGGCGGCAAGAGCGCCTTCCTCGCGGATCTCTTTTGAGCGCGGGTCGTCATCGCAGCTATGGCCGGATTGAACTCATGAAGGAGCGTGAGGCATGAGCGAACGCCATTCGCACCGACGGATGCGAGAGATTCTGGATGCGTCGGATCTCGACGCCGTGGTCGCGATCTCGCCGGAGAATGTCTTTTACCTCTCGGAAGCGCTGATCCTGACGCAGCGCTACATCCCGGACCGGCTGGCCGCAGTGGTCTGGTCGAAGAGGCGTGCACCGACGATGATCGTCTGCGCGATCGAGGAGTCACTCACCCGCCAGGACTCCTCAATCCCCGATGTTCGCACATACATCGAATTCCAGACCTCACCGGTCGCGGTACTCGCGGACGTACTGGCAGAACACGGCGTGGCCCGTGGACGGATCGGCTATGAGCGCACGGTGTGGACGCTCGATGGCTACGCCGAGCTCCTCGATCGGTTGCCAGACGCGACGTGGGTCCCGTCGGAGCGGCAGTTCGATCTAGCGCGGATGATCAAGGGTGAGGGGGAACAGCGGCACCTCGCGCACGCGGCGCGATCCACGGACGCCGCGATTGATACGGCGTTTACGCGCGCAGCGAGCGGTTGGAGCGAGAAGGAGATCGGCGACGTTATCCAGGCGGAGATGCTGGCGGCGGGAGCGGACTACTCGCCCTTCCTCGTCCTCGCCGCCGGCGAGCATACAAAACGCGTTCACCACTTCCCGAATACCGACCCGATGCCCACAGGCGGTATCGTTCATTTCGATGGCGGCGGATTCTGGCATGGGTACTATTCCGACCTGGCGCGGACCGCAGTGGTGGGCCGCGCAACGGACGAGCAGCGTGACATCTATGCGCGCCTCTGGGCAGTTCAACAGGAGACTATTGATGCCGTACGTGTCGGCCGCCGCGTGAGTGAGGTGTATACGACCGGCAAGCGGGCGTTCGCGAAGTACAACGTGCCCTTCGCGATGACGCTGCTGGGGCATAGCGTGGGGGTCGTCCTGCACGAATACCCGATCATCAACGGCGTGACGGACGAGGTGATCCAGCCGGGGATGATGTTCTGTGTCGAGCCCTCGTGCACGGCCGCGGACGGGGGGCGCTATCACATTGAGGACCTCGTCCGCGTGACGGAACACGGGCCGGATATCGTTTCCCGGGCGGGCGAATGGAGCCGTCTCCCCGTGATCGGGGGATAGCGGGGTCGGCGACGATCGGGGGATGTGCGGCGGATGCGCGTGCTTCATCCGGCCGGAGCATCACGTGCGCACCCCCGTTCTCTCGCAACCAATGTCGAGCGGCCGGAACGCGTTCGCAAGTCCAAGCAGCAAGAGCGCTGGATCGAGTGGCTTGATGGAGCAGTGGTTGCACAAGGCGCTACGGCTAGCAGTGCAGCTTCGGCGACCGGTCTCGGTCGCAGCGCCTGGCCGTGTTCATGGAGCGGAGACAGATTCGGTCGCCGTGGCGCGGCAGTTGCCCCTGTACGAACACCCGATGATCGGATAGGATAGTGCGGGGTGCGCAAGTGCGATAACGCACTGGAGCAGTGACGCGGTGGGCGATCGCGCGAAGGGGAGGAGCGGCGATGACGCACATCCTGGCGGTGGCGATGCAGAAAGGCGGGGTGGGCAAGACGACGACCGCGCTCAACCTCGGTGTGGCGCTCGCCGCGCGGGGCAAGCGTCTGCTGCTGATTGACGCCGACCCGCAGGCAAATCTCACCCAGGGTCTCGGCGTCGATCCCGAGGCGAGCGCGTACAGCATTTACGAGGTGCTGCTCAACCCGGAGCAGGGAGTCGGCTTCGCCACTGTGGCGACCCATGCGGGCGTTGACCTCGTCCCCTCGACCCTCGCCCTCGCGGGCGCGGAGCTCGAGCTCGCCGGCAAGGTGGGGCGCGAGCTGCTCTTGCGCAAGGCGTTGCGCGATGTGGCGGGCGCGTACGACTATGTCCTGATCGACGCGCCGCCCTCTTTGGGACTCTTCACCCTCAACGCGCTCGCGGTGGCGCAGTCGGTGCTCGTGCCGCTGCAGGTGCATGCATACGCCCTCAAGGCAATGCCCCAACTGGAAGCGACGATCGACCTCGTGCGCGAGCTCAACCCGGCGCTGGCGCTCAGCGGGATTGTCTGCACGTTCGTGGACCGGCGGACGAGCCTCAGCCAGAGTGTCGAGGAGGAGATTCGGCGACGGTACGGCGCACTCGTCTTCGCGACGGTGATCCCGGTCAACACGAAGTTGGCGGAGTCGCCGGCGGCGGGGGAGTCAATTAGCCAGTACGCCCCGACGAGTACGGGCGCGCGGGCATACGAGACGCTGGCGCGGGAAGTGGAGGAGCGATATGGCCGGTAAGCGGGATCTCACGAGGCTATTGAGCAATGACACCGCAAAGCCCGCGCTGCGCCGGGGGCAGGGGATGCGCCTCTCGACCGACTTAGTGGGCGATCCCGGAGATTCGATAAACGCACAAACGCACGACGGTGAAAACGCATTATCGCATCAACGCACAATCGCGACACATGAACCAGTGCGGGTGAACCGGGGCTATAAGCTGCGAGAGGATTTGATCAAGGCGTGCAAGCGCATCGCGCTCGAGGAGGACCGGCATCTCTATGAGGTGATGGAGGAGGCACTCGAAGCATACCTGGAGCGGCACGCGGCGATGGACGACTAAGCATCGCGCGGGCGCAGGCCAGAACGCGCGTGGATGAGGTGGTGCCGGCACCTCCACATCGCACTATTGCACTATCGCATCATCGCATCTACGCCGCGCCGACCGGCTATGATGAGGTTCTTCCCGTTGTCGCGAACCCGCCCGCTCACAGGCCCGTTGACGTATCCAGGCCGAAGAGGGAGACGAGGCGGTCGGCGTGAGGATTGTCGGCGCGATGGAGGGCGGCGAGGTAGTGGCCGGTGGTCGCCAGACTATCATGCCCCAACCGGGCCTGGATCTCGGAGACTTTGGCACCGCTGTCCTCCATCGCCAGGCGAAGGTGTGGCGGAGCGCATGCACCTTACTGGTACCGAGTCGCCGTTCACAGATATCGGCGATGGACTGGATGCCGAGCGCCTGGCCCCGGCTCCCGTTGCGCGAGCTGCTCACCCAGACCGGCGCATCGGGCGACGACCCTTCCTTTAATACTGCGTCGCCGTACAGCGCATGGAGATACTCCCCCACCGCGCGCGCGACCGCCGATGGCAGGGTGTCGGACATCATCCTGCCACCCTTGCAGCGGCGCCAGACAACAGTCAAGCGCTCCCCACTTACTGACATATCCCTCTAACGCACCCCCGCCAGCTCGCTGAGCCTGCGCCCGGTCTGGAGCCCGACGACGAGCAGGGCGTCATCGTGTTTGCCGACGAGTATCGCGCGGTTGATCACGGTAAGGCGTGCCTTGACATCAAGGGACGGTAGAGGGGACCATCGCAAGATTACTCCTCATGGTCAACCGGACCGTCCGCAATTCCGTGCGTGACGAGCCTGAAAACTGATGGTCGTGATGGACCTTGCGAAAGTAAGAGAAGAACCATTATCCTACATTCAAGGAGGGGTTGGAAATATTCGATCAGAATGCGTGCCAAGGATTTGCCTGTACTTGTGTAACGCCAACTCTCAGTTTATTATTGCCGCATACCGATGTGTGATCGCCAGAGAGGAAATGATGATGGCCCTTCCCGACATCCATTGGATCACCACAGGCGAGGCGGCGAAGCGGCTCGGCATCTCGCGCGAGTGGGCCCGTCAGCTCGTCCAGCGCGGCGTGCTCACGGGACGCGCAACGCACGTCGGCCTCCTCATCGATCCCGCGAGTGTCGAGGCGTATGCTGTTGAGCGTAATACCGCCGTGCGCATGCGCGTCGCGGGGAAGATTGCCGCAGTCGTGCAGGACGCGGAGCGGGGACAGTCTTCGCTCCCAGCGGGGACCGTCGAGCAATTGCGCCGCGCGCGCGCAGCGATCACTCCCGTCTCGCCGCACCCCTTCTGGCAGGAGCAG
This sequence comes from Chloroflexota bacterium, assembly GCA_030853625.1. Lineage (GTDB taxonomy): Bacteria > Chloroflexota > Chloroflexia > Thermomicrobiales > JALYUS01 > JALYUS01. The sequence goes on along the minus strand of JALYUS010000772.1, from coordinate 1,617 downwards.
ACAGGCTTCACCGCGCCAGCGGACGTATTGGACTGGCTGCGTGAGGCGCGCGAGCGGGTGAACGGCGGGCAGCCACTCCCCGGGAACTCGACCGAGTTGATTCGCGCCTTCCGTGAGGGGACACATGGCGACGCCTAGCGCGCCCGCGTCCGTCGCGGTCGTGGACGCGAGCGTCGCCGTAAAGTGGGTCCTACAGGAAGCGGGGACGATGGAGGCGCAGTCCCTGCTCGCCGATTGGCTCGCGCGCGGGATTCAGCCGATCGCGCCGTCGTGGTTCGCGTGCGAGGTGGCGAATGTCCTCTACCAGCAGACCCGGCGTGGCACGGTCACCGTGTCGGATGGGCGGGAGCTGCTGCGCCGGGTGCTTGCCGTCGTCGCGCTGGTGGACACCCCGGCGGCGGATGCGCTGCGTGCGTACGAGATCGCTGATCGCACGGCGCAGCCGACGCCGTACGACTGCCAGTACCTCGCCCTCGCCGAGCGTGCGGGATGCGAGTATTGGACCGACGACGCGCGTTTCGTGCGCGGGGTGCAGCTCCGCTTTCCGCACGTCCGGCAGTTGGGGATATAGGATAGGGAGGAAATAATGGAGCGTGCGGTAATCCCGATGCCGATGGCCCGCGACCGCGCGGTCGCGACCGAACAGGCACATGTCACGGACGACCAGTTGCTCGCGTTGTGGCTCCACGGACGCCCGAAGCACACTCGACGCGCCTATCTGCGAGACGCGAGGCAGTTTCGGGCCTTCGTCGCCAAGCCTCTTCGCGCAGTCATCCTCGGTGACGTGCAGGCCTTCGCCGATACCCTGGCGTCTCGCGCGCCCGCGAGCCAAGCCCGTGCCCTCTCCGCTGTCAAATCCCTGCTCTCCTTCGGGCACCGGCTTGGCTATCTGCCGTATGACGTGGGGCGCCCGGTGCGCCTGCCCACCATTAAATTCACGCTCGCCGAGCGTATCCTCGCCGAGCCGGCGTTGCAGCGTCTGCTCGCGCTCGAAACGCATCCCCGCAATCGCGTGCTCCTGAAGCTGCTCTACGCCGCAGGTTTGCGGGTTTCCGAGGCCTGCGCCCTCAAGTGGCGCGACCTTGCACCCCGTGATGAGGGTGGGCAGATCACAGTCTACGGGAAGGGTGGGAAAACGCGCGTGATTTTGTTGCCTTCTGGGATATGGCGCGATCTCATCGATCTGCGCGGTGACGCGAATGCAGACGCGCCGGTCTTCCCATCGCGCAAGCAACATGGTCATCTTTCCGAGGTCCAGGTGTGGCGCATCGTCCGCGCAGCGGCGCGGCGGGCCGGGATCGCCGGCGCCGTCTCTCCCCACTGGCTCCGCCACGCCCATGCCTCCCATGCGCTCGACCGTGGCGCGCCGCCGCACCTCGTCCAGGCGACCCTCGGCCATGCGTCGCTCGCGACGACGTCCCGGTACGCCCATGCCCGCCCTAGCGATTCCTCCGCCCGCTATCTCGCGGTCTAGTATTGCGGGATATGTAGGGGTCTTGTTAGTTTTCTGACGAACTGATCTAATGTACCAGATAACGAATGTTATCTGGTACGATTGCGATATCGACGACACTCGGCTTGCCATCTCTTTCCTTGTCCCTGCGGGCTTTTCTCCGT
>JALYUS010000618.1 GCA_030853625.1 Chloroflexota bacterium | reverse complement strand
CGCCAGCCGGGCGGCGATCTCGGTCGCCCGATCGAAGCTGTCGCACTCCACGATCCAGTAGCCGGCGAGGACCTCGGCGGTTTCGGCGTACGGCCCGTCCGTCACAACCGGCACGCCGTTTTGCAGCTGAACACGTCTGGTGTGGACCGGGGCGGTCAGGCCGCGCGTTTCCACGAGCTCGCCGGATGCGACCAGATCCGTGTTGAACGACGCCATGAACGCGCCCATCGCCGCGAAGTCCGCAGCGGACCAGACTGGCGTGCCGGTGGCCTTCCCCGCCAGGGCGTCGTACTCCTGCTGCGAGGCATGGATCAAGATCATGTACTTGTTCTTCACGATGTCCTCCTCTCTGCGGGCACCCCAGCGGCGCCGCTCACCAGAGACGTCGGGGCTAACGGTGCATTCCGGACATCCACCCCTTCAGGATTGTGTCGTGTGCTTGCGTGATGACGGCCCGCCGCCCGTGGGGCGGTTCACCCGAGCGCGACACCGGCACGGCCGTTCCAGCGCGTGCGCTGGACGTAATACCGATTCCCGATGAACCGTTCGCGCTCTTTCTCCCGGTAGCGTCAGCTTTTCCGGCCTGCGATCCGGGAACGGTCCTGCCGGAATCGGTATAACATACCGCGCAATGGGGATGAAAACCAGCCGATGAGGCGTTGACTGATGCGCTGAGGCATCATCTACTTGCCTTCCGACGTGTGATGGTCATCGGTGAGCAGCGCGAAGAACGGGTGGGATCACACATGATGGGGATATGCGTCTGGACCTAGCCACAACTGTCTTCCGGTATTTGTACAGCGATCGATGACAAAATTTCTGTTCCGTGCGAGCAGCGACTTCGCGCCAGTTTCCCTTGCAGGGCTGGAACCGTGTCGTCCCAACCTGTCGCTGATCCCGGCAATTCTTTGACACGCCCGATTGCACAAATACCGGGTCACTCATACGGCTGAGTCCATATGCGTCGCGAGAGCGGGAGATGCATCGGGAAGCGGATCGCAGATGCAGCGAAGTGCCACGACCAGAAGGAACGTCGGCACGCGGTCTCGGTTCCGTTGCCCCGCATGACAGACCCACTCATTCAGGGACGAGTAGGGTAGACCTTAAATTGACAGGGCATCACGCGCCAGTCCAGTGCGTCACTCGACGTCACGGTCTTGGTGGACGATGGTGTTGTCCGTTTCATGCGGGACCCCAATGAGGACGCCGCGCATCAATCGTGGCGTCGAGGATAGGATCGAGAAGCACGGCGCTCGCGGGAACCGCGAGCGGGATGATCACCTCGTGCCGACTCCGGTGTTCGCTAGGGTCCGGGCTTGATCGCGTCGCTCCCCTGGGTGCGCACGACAACGATGAACGCAACGGCCACCAGACCGAAGGCGAGGATCCCCGCCACAACGGGTATCAGATGGAGGGCGCCACTCCCGACCGCGAAGAGAAGAAAGGCGGCAAGGACCGCCAGCCAGAGCACGCCGACCGTGCCCCAGTGTGACCGGGAACACTGCGGCTGTTTACACGCTGGCATTGCCGCCCCTCCCCGTGTCTCGTGTCTGCTCGCCCCTGTGCGTGAGGTCCATCACTCCATGCATTGTCCTGCACTTCTGCGCGTGGCGCACCCCTGTACCGTGTCGAAAACAGATGAATGCGGAGACAAATGCGTCTGGTGCCTGTTCCCCGACTCCCCCGTGTCCATGTGCATAATATACATGCGCATGCTATGCTGGCAACGAAGGTGAAGGGAGCGGGACCGATGGCAACGCGGCGCGCGACAGCGGCAGAGACCAACGCAGCGATCCACGAGACGCCGGGGGTGATGGGCGGCTATCCGTGCGTGGGCGACACGCGCATCCCCGTACGCGCCCTCGTGGAGGTGCTGCGGCGCTACGGCAGCGTGGAGGCCGTGGGAGACTACTTCCCGCAACTCAGTCGCACACAGGTGGACGCCGGCCTCGCCTACTACCACGCATACCCCGCCCGCGTGGATGAGGATATTGAGACGAGCCGCCGCGCCGATGCGGAGTGCGCGCCACACGCCCCCGTCCGCTAGATGGCCGGGCGCGGCATCCTCGTCTACACCGACGAACTGGTTGATCCCGCGCTCGCCGTGGCTCTCCGGACGCGGGGGTACGACGCCGTGAGTTGCCACGAGGCGGGGCAGGCGAATCAGAAGATTGCTGATCCCGCGCAACTCGCCTACGCCAGCGAGCAGGGGCGCGCGATCCTCACGAACAACAACCGCGACTTCGTACCGCTCGCGGTTCGCTGGCAGCGGCAGGGCCGAGCACACGCCGGGATGATGCTCTACACCGGCTTCCCGCCGCTCGGCGACCTGCTCCGGCGCGTGATCGCCCATCTGGACAGCACGGAGCCGGCGGCGCAGCGGGATACCGTGCTGTGGATATAGGCGCGGAGAAGAACGTTCCCGCGCCGCTTGGGCATGCTCGTCCGGATTCCCGCGCGCCGCCATGCTGATCTGGACGCCCCGCTCGCAGATGGCACACTGCGGTTGGAATGATGAATCAATCCCGCCGTCGGTTGTCGCGTCGTCACCGCCATCTCAAGCGTCGCACGATCTACGGCACACCGTCGCGTTTCAACCGGCGACGGCGATGATGGGAGCGGACGCCGACGAGCTGGAACGGCTGTTCGGGCACCGCTCCCAACGGTACATTCAGCGGTCGACCAATCCGCCCGAGGCGATCGCCGCCTATATCGAGAAATTCTAGAGGCGGAAAGTTTTCGACATATCCCTAAAAAACTCCTCCTTCCCATCATCCTACACGCTGGGTGACACGCATGAGGTCCGGCCCCGCCACCACGGTCCGCATTGGGGCGTCGCCATCGCGTGAACCCGCGCGCAGCACCACCTCAGCCAACGCCGAGGCACCACTCACGCAGGTTGCGCGTCTCCCTCTGCCACAACGCGGAGACATCATGCCGATCATCCATGTCCTTTCTCCTCGCTCGCCACTGGTAGGACTGCCACCACTGCGGCGCGCAGCACGTCGGCATCGCCCCAGACGGTCATGTGACCCGCTCGCTGCCCCGTCCGCGCGATCCCGCACTGCCTGTTGTCGGGAAGGTCCAAGACCGCGTAGAGGCGGCGCACTGGCAGGTCGCTCACCGCTTACCCCTGTCTCCGCGCGCGCCCTTGGCGCTCCCGCACATACCCAACCGAGCGAGCGAGATCGTCATAGCGGGGGGGACGCCCGCAGGTGCGGCAATAGGCCCGCAGATCGCCGATCCCCGTCTCCACCGCCATCCGGCCCCAGAACTCCCGCCGGGCCGCACCTGCGGGTTCCCCACATCCCACGTCCTCCATCGACACCGCTGACGCTCTGGGATATGTCTCGTCGTCCCCCCGCATTCCTGCTGTGGGGCTTTCCCGCAGCCCCAACCGATCCGCCAGCAGCGCCAGCATGTACGGCATCTTGTTCACCCCCCCCTCGTCCCGCCTCCTGATCGCCGACGTCCGCGCCTGCGTCGCCGCCCGCGCGCTGTAGACCGCTGCCGCGAACGTCTCCCACGACACGGCCGATTGCCGGTAGAGATTGAGCGCCCGACTCGTCGTGCTGCCCAGCGTGGCGCGATCGCCCAGCTCGCGGCGGAGATCGCCGATCAGGGTCACCACCGCGTCCCGTTCGGGATCGAGGAAGATGGGCGGGCGCGGCGTCTTTCGTGGAGCAGGAGTAGGAGGAGAGGGGGAAGGAGTAGACTTCGGGGATGGCTCGGGCGGTGTCTCAGGAAAATGTATGCATGGGAGGGAGGTCGAATCTTCGAATTCCCTCGCTTCTTCTTCAAATTCTTGTTCTTCTACTGAGAACCCGCGCTCGCCGGGTTCTTGAACCCGCATCGGCCGGGTACTGAGGGGCGGCGTGACGAGGAGGCGGTAGACGTTGACAAGGCCGCGCCCGCGGCGGATCTGTGCCACGCGGCCCGCCGCCACGAGTTCGTGCATCGTGCGCCGCACGAAATCCTCGCCGGCGTCCATCAGTGTGCAGAGGCGGGCGTAGCCCACCCGGACGACATAGCCGGTACGCGGGCGGGCATGCTGGAGGAGGAGGGTGTAGAGGAAGCGGGCATCGCGTGACAACGTCGGGTCGAGCAGGACGGTGTTCGGGACCTGGGTGAAGCCGACGACGGCGAGGGGCGGGGAGGGGGACGAGGAAGGTTGCAAGGCAGCGACCATACCGGCGCTCCTGTCCAATGCACTCCTTGTCCGCAGGATTTTCGGTTTACCTGTTGACAAAGCGCACTGACATAGGGTACGGTGTGCCCAAGCGAATCGGGTGTCACCGCACCTGCCACAGTCGCCCGCGAACGCCAAATTCGCGGGCGACTCTCGTTTGTGCCACAAGCGCCTCGGTGGTCACGGGGGCGCAGGATGGCTTCTTGGCACTATACGCGCCCCCCTGTCCGTTCACAAGCCCCCGTGCAAAGTCTGGCTTATCGCCGCTTCGCTATACGACCCCGCCGTCCAACCCGAGTAGGACGCGCCACCAGGAGCGGCGTGGCGATGACTGTACGCCCCCATACGCTGCGTTCCTTGGCGAAACGGACGATTCCATCTCCGCGCCCGTTCGCCCAGCGTGGAGAGTTTCTGGCATGATCGGGGCCGGGGCGCTATCGGGGCCGTCCGACCAGTCATGTGTTTACGACACAACCCCGAATGCCGCTCAGCGCCGCCGCTCGCGCCAGTAGGTACACGCGCAAAAGCCGTCTCATAATCAACGTCTCACACGGGGGTTGCGGCGCTGACTTTGGAGCGCACGGGGTATTGCGGCGTCTCCCATACTCCGGGCCGTCTTTGCATCGGTTCGGGGCGCTACGATAGACCAATTTGGCGTCGTACGCCCCTGTGCGGCGTTTTATGGCAAGGAAAGGAAAAAAGGGACCCGATATGGTACAATACGAGCGATGAGTGAACAAAAGGAGAAGTGAAAATGCCTGAACAGGATCGCCCGAACCAGACACAAACCACACCGCTGCCCCAGCAGACACCGAGACCTAACCCCACGCCTATCGTCTACACGGAAAGTGCGACGATGACCAAGGGTGGACACCCGCCTGCGGAAGTCCGCATCGCCGAAATCAAGAGCCCAGAACGGACCAGCGAGTAGCGAGCGCTTTTGCGACTGGTGCTGCTAACACTGATAGCGCGAACAAACCAACTTCGAATGGAAAGGCTCTCACTGCCTCGTCGAGCAGGAGCGCCTTGCGCCGTAGCAGGTTTTCGTTCTTTGCGATTGAAATCGTGGCGATATAGTGACCATTGGCCAGAGAGACGGTGGCTTCGTCATACTCCTTCGCGGCAGATTCAAACTGCGACCATCCTGGTCCGGTATCCCACTGGCCCGCAGCATACGCCTGATAGAGCAGTCGCACGATAAATCCCCACCGACAAGTACCAGCGACCGCAAGGACAGCTGCTATGAGACCGGCCTTACTAGTAGGCCGTCAATGCTCAATAGATGGATAGAGATGCTTGAGTTTGATCCGTGCATCCTCCATCGTGAACCGCCAGTCTACCCCTTTCTCCATCGCGTTGCGCTCCACGTTCCACGCCCCGACTTC
>JALYUS010000603.1 GCA_030853625.1 Chloroflexota bacterium | reverse complement strand
CGATCTGCGGATACTCGTTCTTGATCGCGTTGAAGCAGTGCGGGCAGGCGGTGACGATCTTCTTGAAACGGTACTGATTGAGCGTCTCGACCGTCTGCTGCGCCATCATCTGCGCGAGGTATTCGTTACCGATGCGGCGGGCGGGATCGCCGGTGCAGGTCTCCTCCTTGCCGAGGATGGCGAAGTTGATCCCAGCGGCTTGCAGGATGCGCGCGAGGGCCATCGTCGTGCGCTGGTTGCGGCTGTCGAAGGAGCCGAGGCAGCCGACGAAGAAGAGCACTTCGACTTCTTCGTTCGCCGCCGCCGCTTCGCCCATGATGCGCACCGGCTGCGCCATCTTCTTCGTCCATGCGTCGCGCTGATCCGGCGGGAATTGATAGGGGCTGCTCAGGCGTTCGAGGTTGTTGAAGACGTTCGTCAGTTCATCGGGAAACTCGCCCTGCTCCAAAACGAGATTACGCCGCATGCCGACGATCAGCGGCACATGCTCGATCAGGACGGGGCATTGCTCCATGCACGCGCCGCAGGTCGTGCAATCCCAGAGTTCTTCCGTGCTGACAACGCCGCCGATCAACTCGCGTTCCGGCCCCTCACCCCAGCGGAAGCGCGCCGAATTCTCGCCCTCGCCGAGGGTGCCGGAGAAGATGCCGCCGCTGTCCGCCATGTAGCCGCCGATTTCCAGAATCAGATCGCGCGGACGGAGCGGTTTATCCGTGTTGAAGGTCGGACAGAATTCGAGGCAACGACCACAGTGCATGCAGGCATCGAGATTCATCAGTTGTGCCCAACTGAAATCTTCCAGTTTCCCGATGCCGAAGGATTCCGCCTCCTCCAGATTCGCGATCGGCGTCAGTTCACCCATCGGCTTCAGCCGCCGGAAGAAGACATTGGCGAGGCTCGTGAAGGGGTGGATCATCTTGCTATACGCGAAGTAGGCGAGGAAGGCGAAGGTAGTCAGGAAATGACTGAACCAGTTTACCTGATGGAGTGCCTTCAGCCAGCCGTCCGACAGACCACGCAGCGGGATGGCGAGCGCATAGGAGACGAACGACCATTTCGCCCAGGTGTCGTGCTGGACTCCGAGGCGGAGCGCGCCGAGCACGTAGCCCTGCACCGTGAGAATAGCGAGAAAAGAGAGAATGACGAGATCGTCGGCGCTCGTGTCTTGTTGCTTCGGACGGATGACGAGGCGGCGGTAGAAGGCCATCAGGACGCCCGCGATCAGCAGCAGCCCGGCGAGATTCATTGCCAGTTTGTAGCCGAGGTAGAAGTCCCCTCGATAAAAACTGTAATGAAAAATCGGCACGGTGATGTCGTCCTCGATCATCACGATGAACGTGCCGATCAGGAGCGTCACGAAGCCGACGAAGATGAAGAGATGCATCAGCCCGCCGTAGCGGTTGCGTCGCCGGACGATCCGGCCATGCAGGATACTCTGCGTGACCGCGCCCCGGAGCCGCGTGCCCCACTGGTTGAAGCGGTCTTCCGGCTGCCCGATGCGCCACATCCGCACCCGGCGTGCGAGGCCGTAGGCGAGGAAACCGACTGGGATAATCAGCAGCGCGTAGACCGCGATCTGCCCGAGCGTGTGGACATTCCATTCGATCTGCCGTGTCGGCATTACGCTTGCTCCCCTGTCTGTGTGGCGGGCGATTCCCGGAGCGTTAGGCTGGCGCGTTGCGTAGCGCGAATGGCGATCACGGTGCAGAAGATCGTTGCCGCGAGGAGAAAGACGCCGATAATCGCGCCTGCGGTCAGCAGCCCGCCGCTCCGATTACTCCCGCCCGCGAATAATCCGATCAGCGCCGCGACGAGCGCGAGCACGACCGGGAGAACAAGAATTACGGCGGCGACGATGGCGATGGTCGTCCGCTGGGCGCGCAGCCGTGCGTGCAATCGCTGGCGGCGCGGCTCCACGAACGCGACGAGGATACCGAGAACCGTGCCGCCGACCGTGATTAGCGTCGCCCCGATGATCCGCGTCCAGCCCCAGCCCGCAATCGCGCCGACAACGATCAGTAGGACACCGACCGCAACGACCGCGCTCGAAACGTAGATCAAACGGCGTTGCTGCGCTGTATCATCCGACCAGATCATCGCGAATCTGGACATTTCGCTCCCTTCAGACCAATGATAGCGGTCTGTCACGCCGAGATCAGGTAGCACCCCAATGAACCGTGGACGGTGTCGGATTTGAAGGAAAGCGGGTTCTGTGACACGCTTGCTGGTGCTTGAGTCAGCAGGAGGAATCACATGAACCCGCAGGAACAAGTGTGCCACAATCCGCAGTGTTCAGTCTACGGACGACCGGGAGCGGGAGCGATCGTCATCCACTCGCAGCGCGAACAGCGGTATCGGTGCAAACGGTGTGGGAAGACCTTCAGCGCGACGAAAGGAACCGCGCTCTATCGCCTGCACCATCCGTACGCGCTGGTCGTCATTGTCGTCACCCTGCTCGCCTTCGGCTGTCCGGTGCAGGCAATCGTCGCCGCCTTCGGACTGGACGAGCGCACCATCGCCGACTGGCAGCGGCGGGCGGGACAGCAGGGAGAGCGGGTGCATGCGCGGCTCGTGCAGGCGGGAGCGGTGACGTTGGGACAGGTGCAGGCGGACGAACTGCGGGTACGGGTGGTCGGCGGCATCGTCGGGTTGGCGATGAGCGTCAGCGTCGCCAGTCGCCTCTGGCTGGGCGGTGCGGTCAGTGCGACGCGGGATCGCGCGTTGATCCATGCCGCGCTGACGCGCGTGGCGAAGCCGAGGAGGAGCGCACCGAGGATGAGACGAAAGGGCCGTTCCGCCATCTGGCCGGATCGCTGACATTGGCTCATGCACGTCCCCCTTCTTCCTCGTGAGCGAGCAGATGCTCTTTATTTGACGATCAGCGCGGTCATCATGCCGAACATGCCCTGCTCGCTCTCGGCGTGCGAGAGGATGTGGCAGTGGAAGACCCATGTTCCCACTTCCGTGCAATCAACGATCGCGTCAAACCGCTGGCCCGGCGCCACGTTCACGGTGTCGCACGTGTACGGCGTGTTCAGGTAGCCGTCTTGCGCGACAATCGTCATCGGCATGCCGTGCAGGTGCATCGGGTGGATCATCAGCCCCTCGTTCATGAACCGCACGAGCAACTTCTCGCCCTTATTCACCGTGATCGCTTCGGTCGCTGGGAAGCCCTTGCCGTTGAGCGTGAAGCCGAGCCCGGCGTCGCCGAGGATCATCGTGTATTCCTGGTCGAACGCGGGGTACGCGCTCTTGTCCTTTGGCTCGATGATGAACGCGCCGAGTAATCCCTTCGTCACCTGTTCCGCGCTGTTCATATGGGAGTGATACATGTGCGAGCCGGGATTGCGCGCGGTGAACTCGTAGGTGAACATCTCGCCTGGATTGACCGGCGGCTGGGTGATGAAGGGAACACCGTCCATCGCGTTGGGGATAAGGAGGCCGTGCCAGTGGATCGCCGTGCCTTCGTCCAGTTCATTCTTGAGGATGACGCGCACCTTGTCCCCCTGGGTGACGCGGATCTCCGGACCGGGCACAACACCGTTATAGGCGTACGCATCAATCATCTGACCGGGTGTCACCTCCCATTGCACCGGCTTCGCGGTCAGGTTGAAGACCTTGACGCCGTCCTGCATCGTGTACTCCATGCGTTGGCCGCCGCGTAGCGTCTTCGGCTGCGCGAGAAACGTCTTGACGCCCGCCTCGTGCATCTGGTTCATCATCTTCCAGTCTTTGGCTGGAGTTGCCGTCGCACCGGATGCGGGGGCCGTCCCGGCGCTCTGGCCGATGGCATTGGCGTCCATCCCCGCCATCGCCGATCCATGCGTGGCGGGCGTGGCGGCGGCTGCCTGGCCCGGTGCCGCCGGGGCATTGCCGCCGGTGTTCCGCGCCGCGTTCGTCGCGTACGGTGCGCTCTGCAGTTGGTCCACTTGATTGCCACAGGCGACGAGGATGCCCAACCCGCCCGCGCCGAGTGCGCCCGCGAGAATCCGTCGCCGTGAAAGAACCGCATCGTTCGCCATCGTCCATCACTCCCTTGTGTTCGGATAGCGCCATTGCCATCCCCATCGGTGTGGCAGCATCGCCACACCCTGATTGGCGCACCGACGATCCCGCGTGCGGCGTGACCGGGCCGTCGCAGTCCGTGCATCAGTCTGCCAAAACCGTCGAAGAATGTCGCCGACGAGCGTGCACCGGGTGGCCAGCGCGTCGTGGCCGGCGACCGGCCACAGAGGGATCACGCTCGGGAGAACCAAGCGGCGGAGTCGTCGATCACTCATTATCCCGCCCTCCTTGCACCAGCGTCGGTGCGCGCGGTGGGACGCCGTTGTCCCCTCCACGTCCAG
>JALYUS010000597.1 GCA_030853625.1 Chloroflexota bacterium | reverse complement strand
GGGCATAGGCCGTCTCGATCGTGAAGTACTTGCCGCTGAAGCTCGCGGCCTCCTCGGTCCACATCTTTCGCATCAGCTGGACCGCCTCGTCCAACTGCGCGATCCGCACCGCGGCGCGCGGGAAGTCGAAGCCGTAGTAGCGGTACTCATCCTCGCGCCAGCCGGCCCCGATCCCGAGGATGAAGCGCCCGCCGCTCATCGTCTGGAGGGTCGCGGCCATCTTCGCGGTCAGCGCCGGGTTGCGGTAGCCAAGTCGAGGACGTGGTGGCCGAGTTGCACCTTCGGGAACCTGGCGGCCAGCCAGGTCAGCGTGGTCCAGCCTTCCAGGAAGGGATCAGTCGGGCGTTGGAAGCCATAGAAGTGATCGCAGGCCCAGAGGGAATCGAAGTGCTCCATCGCGGTGGGCAGGATATGCCGCTCTTGGTAGATCGCCAACGGCAGGAAATCGCTCTCCGGCGGGCCGACCATCGGTGTGATCCAGCCAAATTTCAACGTGGACATCGTTGTCTCCTCCCTCTATTCGTTGGCGCATGACCGACGGGCGGACTGATCGGCTCCCTGCGAAGCCGCGTTCGTTGTCATACCGGGCTGCTGCAACCGAGGACGGCTGCGGCGCTACCGGATCGCCGATTTCGGCGTCGCCGCGATGCGCGTGATTACGGTGCGTGAGCGGTCCAGCATCGCTCCGACGGTTGGTGCAATCTCATCCTTCCACTCGTCCGTCTCGTAGACGGCCGCATAGAGGGCAGCGCGCTGCTCTTCGCTCTCGAAGCGGCGGATCCAGACATAGAGATCGTCTTCCTCCTGGCCGATGAAGCTCCCGACGATGACCATGCCCCTGGCGACTTGGAACGGGATGATGACGTCTTCCATGAATGCGACCCATGCTTCCCGCTTGCCGGGCAGGGTCCGGTACTGACGAAGCTCGAAAAACATACCGTCCCGTCCTTCCTGATGCCGTGCGACCTGTGGCGCCCCGCAACGGAGTATAGCAGCGCGCACCGAAGCACGTCGATGCAACCCGATCAGCGCTATTGGGGATCCGACGAGCAACGGAACAGAAAGTCGGGGTAAGGGAGAGAGGATTCCCTTGCATACAACTGGCCGGTCAGCCGAGTTCCTGCAGACTGGGAAACCGGGGCAATGAGCGCCCATGCGGTCAATCGTGCGGTACCTGCTACGAGAGCGTCCGTCGTATCTGCGTCGTCCCGGATAACGGTGATTATCCCGGTATCACTGCTGCTCTGAACCGACGACCGAAAGTGTCCGCTGCGAATATCATGGACAAAGGGGCAGGGAACGGGGCTTATGCTCCTCATGGCCCAACATCTCGTTAAAGACAGGCTCGGCGTGTTGCTGCTTCGGGATCCCTGGCGCGAAAAGGTTAGCCGTGGACGGAGCGCCTCCGCGCTCAACGCTCTCACCGGTTGGGAACGTTATATGCTATTTCTCCACTGCAGGTTGCGGGGGTAAATCGGTGGGGTCGGCGTAAACGACGACCTCACCATCCTCGATAACGACGGGATACGTCTTGGCGTGCGCTTTCGTATCGACGAGGCAACGACCCGTAGCGATCTCGAATTCCCAGAGGTGCCATGGGCAACGGATGATCTCGCCTTCCTGCGCCACATCCAGCCCCGGCGCATCCGTCGAAGGTGGGGCGTCCGCGATGACCATGCCGCTCACCCGACCCGTGCAGAGCGGACCCGCTTTGTGCGGGCAGAGATTACGCAGGGCGTAGAATGTGCCGTTGACATTAAAGACGCCGATTCCTGCCCGTCCACGAAATGGCACGATGATCCGCCGCTCGCCTGGCGCGATCTCCGCTATCTTCCCGGCCACCACTCGTCGTACCGTCTCAACGCCCATCTCGATCCCTCTCAATTCAAGCGCAGAGGACGCAAAGAGCACCGAAAACCATAAGAACAACACAATGTTCGTTGTGTCATTCTCTGTGCTCTCTGCGCGCTCTGCGTCCCCTGCGCTTCTCTTCCCCTTACAGGCCGAACATCTCGCGGGCGTTCTCCGCGAACACCCGCTTGTGCAGGTGCTCCGGCAGCTTCGGGAATGTCGTCGCTGGGTCGTCCCAGTCCCAGTGTGGCCAGTCCGAACTGTATACCAGCGTCTCTTCCGCGTGCAGCATCGCCAGCATCTGCGCGAATTGCTCCTTGTTCTCCGGTTCCAGCATCGGTTGCGTCCCGATCCGGATGTGCTGCCGGAAATACTCACTTGGCAGATTCTTCACCCATGGTGTCTGGTCGCGCAGACTCTTCCAGTCCGCATCCATGTGCCACATCAACCCCACCGCCCAGAACTGATCGACTTCATCAAACAGCACCTTGAGCGTCGGATACTTCTCGAACACCCCCTCGGCGATGAAGGAGACGGCATGCGCCATGGCCATCTGCGGGCGGGCCATGCGGTTCTCGATGTAGTAAGTGGGATAGCCGACGCCGGTGGGGGGACCGGCCATGCCCGCGCCCTCATTGCCGGGATGGATGCCAATGACGAGGTTATGGCGAGCGCAGGCTTCCCAGATCGGATGATAGTGACGATTGCCGTAGGGCATGCGATTGCCGGTGGGGAGCATGATCGCCTTGACCTGGGGATGATCGCCGAGGCGGTCAATCTCCTCGATTGCGAGCCGTGGATCCGTCGTTGATACGGCGATAGCAATGATGAACCGGTCGTCCTTGATGGCCCAATGCTCCAATGTGTAGTCGTTGAAGGCCCGGCACGTAGCAGCGGCGAAGTCGGGATCGGGAAGGATGGAAGCGCCGTAGACGCTCGCTCCCGTCAGTAGCGCGTAATCAACGTGCCACATGTTCAGGTGATCCTCACGCACCTCGTCGAAGCTGTAGTCGCGCTTGAACACATCATGTTGGCCACGATCGCAATTTGCTTCAAGATCGATGCGGGCGGCATCTCGCGCGACATTGAAGTAGCCGGAGCCGGGGAAGCGAATGCCCTGCTCAATGGCCTGCTGGCGATAGGCGCGCGGCATATAGGGGAACAAGTCCTCGATCTGTCTGACAGTCTGATGAACATCGCAATCAATAAGCGCGAGATCTGTCCGCGCGGCGCCCGTCCACCCCGGCGCGGTCACGGGCCGCGCTCCTGCCATAATCGCCATCCCAGCCTCCTTTAGTGAACTTCCCACCATTCCGATGGATGAGAAACACCTTACCATCCACCCCACACATGTCAATTCAGCACAACTTCGGAATCTCGGCGAAAAACGTATTACGCGGCGCCGCCGATCATTTCTCGCAACGCCCGGCGCTCTGCCAGCGAACGCGCCATCTCGCCATACATAATTGACGCAAAAACGGTGATCGAGTACGATGCATGCGCTTTCGGTTATATCCAACGATAGTCCATGGTATTAGGTGCGTCCACCCTGGCTGTGGTCGCGTAGGAAAGATGAATAGTGCCCATGCAGTACTGTGCAGTTCGTCGATGTATCGTGCGAGGGGCTTGATTTTCACCACGATTCCGTTGCGCGATGCTCGCACGCCACAGCGATGCGCGGGCCTGGACATGCATCTCGCTGGAAGTCGCTTCAGTATTTGGCGCCCAGCAAGGTCTATCAGTCGGTTTCATTGACGTTGCACGAGCGTTCGCGCACGAACAGGAAGACGAGGGAGGGAACAATGTCATTGGATGAGCGGACCCTTGCGGTCTTTGATGCCTTCCAGGCCGGGCGATTGAGTCGTCGGCAGTTCGTAAAACGTCTCACTGCGCTCGGTTTCGCCAGCGGCACAATCGGCGCCTTCCTGGCCGCATGTGGCAGCAGCAGTACGAGCCCGGCCGCCAGCCCTGCCAATGCCGTCGCGTCCCCTCCGGCAGCGGCTGCTCCCACCACCGCCGCGCCGATTCCCACGCCCGCTCCGGCACCGACGTCTGCTCCGGCGGCAACGACCGCGAGCGGCACGAGCACGAGCGGCACGAGCACGAGCACGGATCTCGGCATCCTCACGTCGCCGGACCCGAACCCGAAGCGCGGTGGCACACTGACGATGGCCTTCGGCGTGACGACCTCGAACTACGACATGCAGCAAGGCGCCGCGAGCTCCGTACTCTGCCATTTGTACAACAACCTCATCCGTCTCAACCTCGTTGATGGGTTGAAGACGATCGTTCCAGATGTCGCGCAGAGATGGGACGTCTCACCGGACGGCCTCATCTATACCTTCAAATTGCGCAGCGGCGTCCTCTTCCACGATGGTACACCTCTGACTTCTGCGGATGTCGTTGCGACCTACAACCGGATGATCTTCCCTCCCCAGGGCGTCGTCAGCCTGCTGAAAGATCGCTATTCCGCAGTCACGAAGGTCGAAGCAGTCGATCCCTTGACGGCACGGTTCACGCTCAAGCAACCCTCCGCCATCTTCTTGCTCATCCTGACGGACACGACGCAGGCGATTTACTCAAAGAAGACCCTGGATGCGAACAACAATGATCTCCGCACCGTTGAGGTAGCGCCGGGGACGGGGCCGTTCATGTTCAAGGAGTACAAAGCCTCGGAGAAGTGGACATTCGTCAAGAACCCGAACTACTGGAACAAGGACCTGCCCTACCTCGACTCGCTTGCGCTCATTCACGTCCCGGCATTGTCAGACCGGGGTACGGCCGTACTTACCGGGCAGGCAGACCTTTCGTGGAATGTCTCGAAGGAGACATGGGACGAAGGAGCGAAGCATCCGGACACGATTAAAACAAACCGCGTGGGGAACTTTGGCGCGTATCAGGTCATCATTAATGCGAAGGTGAAACCCTTCGATGATCCGCGCGTGCGTCGGGCGATTAATCTCGCGCTCAACAAGCAGGGGCTGATTCAAGCCTTCATCACACAGGAGCAGATTGACCTCTCCCGCTGGGCGCCGCACGGCGGTGAGTTCGCGACGCCGCGTGAAGTGATTGCCACTCTGCCCGGCTACCGGCCGGACAAAACCCAGGACATCGCCGACGCGAAAAAACTGCTCGCCGATGCGGGTTTCCCAAACGGCATCCAGGGGGTGGAATTGCTCTCTGCTTCCGTGCCGGCGCACGCGGAGATTATGGCCCCCGCTATCCAGGATCAACTGAAGCAGGCACTCAATATTGACATCAAAATCCGCGTCTCCGAGCGGTCGCTCCTGGTGGAGGACGAAAAAGCGGGGCGATTCACCCTCGTGCTGGATACGCCCAGCGGCCCGATTGCGGATTTCTCGCCAATCGGCAATACCTACTTCAAGACGGGCGGCTCGCAGAACTTCGGTGGGTACAGCAACCCGAAGTTCGATGACCTCTTGAAGCAGTCCGATAGCGAAATAGACCCAACGAAGCGGCGCGATCTGCTCAATCAGATTCAGGACTTGCTCGATCAGGACCCGCCCTGGCTGTTCATCGGCTACACGGATCACCTCCTGATATGGCATTCGTACGTCAAAGGGCTTGCGCTCGATAAACGACAGATTTCCGAATGGGGGCGTGTCGATACGGCGTGGTTAGATAAGTAGGAGGGGTGCGCCCTTCCCACACCCCCGGTCGAAAGGTACGATGCGTCCGAAGCCATGCGCGCTGAACGACCAGCGAACTGCCGTGCCCCCTTCGCGATCGTCGAAGGGGCGCGGGATGATGCAGAAAGAGACAGAGGGCTGTGCAGCGATATTTGATGCGCCGGTTGCTGACGGCGATTCCGACGATCTTCGGGATCACGATCCTAATTTTCGTTGCGATGCGGGTGCTGCCGGGCGATCCACTCGCCCAGATTACGAGCGAGAGTGGGGGGCAATTTACGCTCAGCAAGGCGGATGAGGCGGCCGCGCGGGCCAGTCTTGGCCTCGATAAACCCCTCTATCAGCAGTACGCCGGATGGATGCGGGACATCGCGCATGGCGATTTCGGCCACTCGTTCTGGACGAAGGAACCGATTCGGGCGCTCATCGTCCGGCGCGGCACGATTACGGCGGAAATCGCGGTGCTGGCGGTAATCTTCTCCTGGCTGGTCGGCGTCCCGGCCGGTATCCTCAGTGCGACGCGACGCAATTCGTGGTTAGACAACGTCGTCCGCCTTTTCGTGACGTTGTTCCTCGCCATTCCCAGCTTCTGGATCGGTCTCTCGCTCGTCCTTTTCGTCGTGCTGGTCTTCACCTGGCGGCCACCGTTGACGATCACGCAACTCTGGCAAGACCCGGTGAAAAATCTGCAAATGGTGGCCGGGCCGGCGTTCGCCCTTGGCATCGGGCTGGCGGCGGCGATCGCGCGGATGACCCGTTCCTCGATGCTGGAATCATTAAACGAGGACTATGTCCGCACCGCGCGCGCGAAGGGTCTCAGAGAGCGGTTCGTCATTTCCAGGCATGTCCTTCGGAATGCACTGTTGCCGATCGTGACAGCTTCCGGCGCGTCGATGGGCGCTCTTCTCGGCGGCGCTGTGGCAACGGAAACCGCCTTTGGCGTGCCGGGATTGGGCAACTTGCTCGTGCAATCGCTCAATACGCGGGATTGGATGGAGATTCAGAACCTCGTCCTGCTCTATGCCGTGATCTTCGTTATCATCAATCTGGTCGTCGATCTCAGTTATGGCTGGATCGATCCGCGCATTCGGTATCAATGACGGTAGCCTGAGGGCTGAGCGTGCTGTCCCCACGCTCTTCTCATCGAGCGCACAGTGAGGGTGAGGTCAGGAGATGGCACAGGCCACATCAGTCTCTCCGGCGGCGCGGGACCGCGCCGTCGTTACGGCCCCCAAAGGGGGCAACAGGTTCTTTGGCGCTATCTGGCGATTCATGCGCTCATCGCCGCTGGGGATGGCGGCGGCGGTCTTCCTCGTTCTCCTCGTGCTAATCGCCATCTTCGCTAAACAAGTCGCGCCCTTCAATCCGTTGAAAGCCGACTATTTGCGGACCCGGAACCCGCCATCGGCGCGCCATCTCCTCGGCACAGACAACCTCGGGCGGGACGTTCTCTCGCGGACGATCTACGGGCTGCGGATCAGCCTCCTGGTCAGTTTCCTTTCCGTCGCGCTCGGCGCGTCACTCGGTACGATCTGGGGCGTGACCAGCGGCTACATTGGCGGCGCGTACGACATGGTCAGCCAGCGATTGATCGAAGTGCTGAGTTCGTTCCCGACGCTGATCCTGGCGTTGCTCCTCTCCGTCAGCCTGGGGCCGGGCCTGCGGACGGTGATTATCGCGATCGGCGTTACCCAGATCCCTCTGGCGACGCGAATCACGCGCTCGGTGGTACTGGCGACGAAAGAGACGGCGTTCGTGGAGGCGGCGAAGTGCGTTGGCGCCTCACCCACCCGAATCATGCTGCGGCAGGTTGCGCCGCAGACGATCGCGCCGATGCTGGTGATCGCCTCCATCAATCTCGGTGGGGCGATTTTCACGGAGGCGGCCTTGAGTTTCCTCGGTGTGGGCGTGCCACCGCCAACAGCGAGCCTGGGCAACATGCTCGGTGGCGTGCTCGCACAGTCCTTTCGGCCCCCCTGGTGGCTCGTGACCTTCCCCGGTATCGCGATCGCCATCACCGTGCTTGCCGCAAACCTTCTCGGTGATACGCTCCGGGATTTCCTTGACCCCAGATTGAATAAGCGTCTCGGCTAACGGGCGAGCGCGTGCCTGGCTGCTACTCTCCCGCCACGACCGGAGAGAGTTCGTTCCAGGCGCGTTCCATCTCTTGCAACTGCGTGTACACCGTGTAGATTGCGTGCCACATCACGTCAATCGCGGCAGTGGCGGCAGCCCTGTCGCCTGCCGCCACTGCTTCGCGCAGATCGGTCGCGGCAACATCCTGCGCTGCGGCATTCGCGGCGGCAGCCGCCGCGAGCGCATGCGAAGCGGCGAGATGACGGGTGATGAGCGTCTCGGTCGGCGCCGGTGGCTCGGTGCGCGTGTGGCGCTCGGCCCGTGTCGAGGTGCCATAGCGATAGGGGAGTTTGTTGCCGCCCTCGCAGTCCCACTGCGTGTGTGTCGGCTCCAGATGGGGCGTCACGGAGAGGTACATGGTCATCGGTGTGTCACCGATACAGCGCACTTCGTGCCATTGGTCCGCCCGCGCGAAGCATAGCTGACCGGGGCCGAGGATCGCCGATTCGCCGTCGATCGTGAACTCGGCCTGTCCCTCCAGAACGAGGAAGACCTCGTGTCCCAGGTCGTGTGTGTGTCCGGCGCTGACGGCGCCCGGCTCCATCCGCATAATGCGCGAGCGCATCTCCGGCGTAACGAAGAGGTTCTTCACATCCCGACGATAATCGAAGACTTCGAGTGACATGGCGCTTACCCCCTACTCGTCTGCCCTTCGCCGAATCGGGAAGGGCGTGCAAACTTTCCACCGACCGTCGTGCTAACGCCCGAGGTACGTCCGAACAATGTCACCGACGAGTTGGATGTCCGCAATAGCGTCGCGGCCCGTCGTGATCGGTTGCGTGCCGGCGCGAATACAGTCACCGAAGTGCATCAGTTCGAGTTTGAATGGATTGTCGTGCCATGCGTATTCCTTCCGCCACGGCGTCCGATCCGCCTCCATGCCATGCAGCCAGACAGAGGAGGGCAATCCGCGCGCGAAACCGGTCGGGAACGAGACGAGCACGCGCTCGCGGGAGCCGTAGGTTTCTAGCGTCTCCTTGAAATCCCAGAGTTCCGGCAGGTCCACCCACGAGCAGACGGCACGCTTGCCGCCATCGTATGCGAGCGTCGTGCTGATCGCGCGGCCATTCGCCCAGATTTCCGTACTGAGCACGCGCTCAGGCGGGCCGAAGAGGCCATGCAGGTTACCAATATCGTGGATCATGCTGCCGAGGATGATGCTGTAGGCGTTGTTGATGTCCTGGGGCAGGGCGGCTACGTCATTGTACCCGAGCGCCTCCGCCACGAGGTGATCGTGCTCCTCCCTGGACGCCTCGCGTACACCTTCCGGCAGATCGTTGAAACGGTGGACCTTGAATTCCGCTGTGTGCAAATCATTCTCCGGGTGCAGATGGTTGACCTGAATGAACCGGATGTCCGCCATCGCCGCGACGTGCGCCTGAGCGAACTGGTAGGCAGGCTCGTGCCGCTTCATGTACGCGACCATCAGGATCGTGCCCGCTTTGTCTGCCGCCGCGACCATCGCCTCGGCTTCGGCAACATTCGTACACATCGGCTTCTCGACGAGGACATGCTTGCCCGCCTCGGCAGCGGCGATCATCGGCGCGGCGTGGGAACCGGAGGGGCAGACAATCACGCCATCAATATCACTGCGAACCAATTCACGGTAATCGAGGAAGCGTCGCTCCGGTGGCACGCCGTATTCCTCACCAACGACTGCGAGAAGTTGTGGCGAGAGGTCCGCAAGCCCACCAATCTCAAAGCGGTCATCAAGTTCCCGGAGATGCGGCAGATGCTGGATCTGCGCGATCGCCCCACAGCCAATCATGCCAATCTTCAATCGTGCCACCGTGTTTCACCTCCTGAGAACAACCGAACGTCAGGTCGAACTGCCCAAGCGTGGTGAGCGTAATCGCGGCCACCTGGCAATCGAGTCCTTCGGGTAGGCCGTGTCCCGTGTCAGCGCCTACCCCAAACACGTTCAAGGCTCGACCACCAGAATCTCGTTTCGCGCCGCGTCGCCGATCCAGATTCGGCCATCGGCACTGCGCGTCATCGCATGCACCTCCGGCCCCTCGATGCGCCACTCCTCCCGCACCTCCCCGGTGCGCGGGTCGAGACGGAGGATGTGCCCGTGGGTGGTTTCCGCCACGCTCAACGTGCCGTCGCGCTCGTCCCAGAACAGCCCGTGCGAGCGAGAAGGTTGGAAGGGAATCGAGCCGAGCACCTCGCCCGTCTCGGCGTCGAGGTGATCAATGCGATGCGCGCCGGGGCGAGTCACCCAGAGCGTGCCACTGACCCCCGGCCCCGCACTCACCTGCCCGGCGGGCGCGGAGGGATGCAATTCCGCTTGCTGCTCAGGTGGGGCCGGGGGTTGCTCTCCCGGTGCATAGGGCCGCCACTGTATGCCGTGGACACCCCCGTCATCGGCGAGGACGAGATACGCGGTGCAATGGCCCGTTCGCGCTTCGTGCCGGAAGACCAGCGCCGGGCGCGTGTTCGAGGCGACCCAGACCGACCCGGCGCCGAAGCTCGTGCCGCTGGCGTTGCGCGCCGGACCGGGAAAACGGGTGCGCACCCGCCCCTCGTAATCAATCAGGTAGCTGTGATTGTCGCGCTGATCGGAGAGCCACAACCCCTCCGGCACCGCCTCAAGCCCATTGATCTGCTCCCCCGGCGCCTTGAACATCACGCGCGCCCGGGCGACGCGCACCGCTGTCTCAGCCATCTTTCCTGCCCCCTTCTCCCCGATACTGTCTGTCACACGAAGGTGATTTCCAGTTCCCGCGCCAATGCCTGCAAATCCGCGTAGATGTCGGGATGGAGCGGCACCCCATGCACCATGCGCACTGCCTCTTCTTCCCACTCCGGGTCACCGGGGACGAGGACGCGCTCCGCGCCCTCGCGCGGCGGACAAGCGTGCAACATCGCGATGTACTCATCGAAGCGCGCCCGGTACTCCGCCATCGGCACGAAGGCGTCGACGCGCCATGCGGTGAACATATGGGTCGTGCCGAGTAAGCCCTCGCCGCCGAGCGGCACCTGCGCGCTGTAGTGGCCACCGGAGAGGAGGCCGCAGAAGAAATCCCCTGCCATATTCAGCCCCATCCCCTTGTGGCTCCCGTGCGCGCGATCGGTCCCGAGCAAGTTGAGCCAGCGCGCCCGTTGCGGGTCTGTCGTCGGCTGGAACTCCTCGTCGAACGTCCAACCGTCCGGCAGCGTCTTCCCCTCGCGGCGATAGATGCCGACTTTGCCCATCGCGACCATGCTCGTCGCCATGTCGATCACGAAGGGCGGGGAGAGGTTGCCGCCGGGGAAGCCGATGGCGTACGGGTTCGTGCCGAGCATCGGCGCCATCCCGAAGGTCGGGAGGGTCAGCGGGCCGCTCGTCGTGATCGTCATCCCCGCCATGTCCGCCGCGATCGCCACGAGTGGGTAGTAGAAACAGGAGGCGTAGTGGTTGCTGTTGCGCACCACTACCGTGGCGACCCCGGTCGTCCGCGCCTTCTCGACCGCCTGCCGCATCGCGTAGTCGCCGACGACCGCCCCGAGGCCATTGTC
>JALYUS010000580.1 GCA_030853625.1 Chloroflexota bacterium | reverse complement strand
CCGCAAGCCGCTGTCGGCGGAGCTCGGCATCGCAATCTCCTGTGGGTTGACGTGCATCCAAGGTTATCCCGCCGATGCATTCGCGCAATCGTCACTCACCGGGTCATACCTCGCCAGAGGAGGGGGCTCTCCCGCACTCTCGATACTACTGGCGAAGTCGTCACATCAACGTACGGACGCAGCACAAGGGCGGGACGGTGGTCGCATTTCGCGCCGATTTCGCCTCGTGTCGGACTTCGCCAGCAGTATCACTCTCGATGCACCAAAAGCGATGAACCGCCAGTCGTTGCAACGGCTACCTCGTTCGGCACCGATTCGCGCATCTCTCATCACGTTTTACGCCCGTTCTGCTCGGCTCGGCAACCAGGAACCGAGTATTCTGCATCATCGAGATAGCGGGAGTACCCCTATCCTGTGACGAGGTATGCTAGGATGCGATAATTGTGAGAGGCACAATCACGATGACGCGTTCCCAACAACACCCAGGAGCTTGCCATGCAAAAAGTCACCATTCGAGATGAAATAGCTTCGCTCAACGAATATTGGTCCCAAAAAGTCATCGCCGAGGCCAACGGCCAAATGTTCAAAGTCGCCAAGGGCATCGGCGAGATCAACTGGCACAAACACGACGACCAGGATGAACTCTTCCTCCTCTACGCAGGTAGCATGACTATTGAACTCAGGACGGAGGCGATACACCTGGCGGAGGGCGAGTTGTTCGTCGTGCCAAAAGGCGCGGAGCATCGTGTCCGCGCGGAGGAAGAGGCGGCATTTCTCATCGTCGGCATGAACATTACCTCGACGAGAGAGGGAGGCAAGCCCGAGTGGAGTTTCTCACAGTAGATTCTGCGTAGGTCGGGGGGCCGCAGGTGGGGAAGAATCACTGCATTGTAGAATCGTCATACTATCCAAGGATATTGGTCCATTCGCGTATGTACCACTTGGTGACCATCCCGTTGAGTACAAACGGATCCCCGGCCGCGTACTCCTCGGCCGCTTCGTGCGAAGGGAAGAGGCCCATCGTCACCTAACCTTCTTCGCCGGTGTCGAGGAACGCGCCTGCCATCTCCGGTATAAGCGCTGGCGCATCTACGAGGAGCGCGGGTTGGCGGGGCACCGTGGCGCGGTCTGGCTCTTCGGCGAAGTCCTGAGGGTGGTGTACGACGAGGAGCCGCTGGCGCAGTATCAGGTGAAGTACGCGCGGGAATCGGGACGGATTGCGGTGCTGACGGAGGAACGCATCTATCCGCCGCGCTTTCCGTCACCCCAGCCCTATCTGTGGACACTCGATTGGACCGGGACTTATGATCCCGGCTCTCCCGCACTCTCGATGCACCGAGTCATTTCAAGTCCCGCGTACGCCGACGCGTCGCTTTGCATGAGCACGCGCCGGTCGCAACGCACTGCTTTGTTGCCGGGGCCTCACCCGGCTGGGGAGATCGCCGCTTTGAGGATGTCCGCAAGGGTGTCGGCGGGCGACCGATCAAGCGGATGAGCGTCGGGTCGACCGGGGCGAACTCGCCCCGTTGGCTCGCGACGAAGAGACCCAGGAGCGTGTCGGCCACCGGCTCGGGGAGGCCGTGGGCGATCAGGCCGGCCCGATACGCCGCGTCCGACAGCACGACCTAGCGGATGGGACGAACGTGGTCGGCGAGACGCGGTCCATCTCGGGGCGTCGTCTCGTGACTAAGAACCGAGTCGAACAACTCTCTTGACTGACTAGTCAGTCTGTAATATACTCGCCTCATGTCCAGACTAGCAGTGAAGATCGGAGGAACGCGATTGTCCAAACCACGCAGTGAAGATCGGCGGAACGCGATTCTGTCGGCAGCGACCCGCGCCATCGCGTCGCAGGGTCTCGGAGCGGCGACGGCGACGATCGCGAAGGAGGCGGGGGTCTCCAACGGTTCGCTGTTCCTCTACTTCGACACGAAGACGACGCTCCTGAACGAGCTCTACGTCGGCTTGAAGGCCGAGATGGGGGCGGCGGCGATCGCGGGCCTGGTCAGCGAGAGCGAGCCGCGCGAACAGATCCTCCACATGTGGGGGCAGTGGCTGCACTGGGCGACGACGAACCCGGAGAAGCGGCGTGCACTCGCGCATCTCGAAGTGTCCGACGAGATCACCACCGAGGCCCATCGCACGGTGGCGGACGCGCAGAAGGGCATGGCGGAGTTGCTGGAACGCATACGCGCGGACGGGCCGATGCGGGATGCGCCACTCGGTTTTGTGCTGACCCTGACGAGCGCGATCGCGGACGTGACGATGGACGCGATGATCCGCGAGCCCGCGCAGGCCGAAGCTCACCGCCGTGTGGCGTTTGACGCGATGTGGCGCGTACTCGCCGGGACCTCCTCCCCGACTACCACCGGACCCCAACCAGAAAGCAAGGTATCGATATGACGAATACTGCCAATCACTCGTCGACCGAAGCGGCGTGGATCATCACCGGTCCGACTGCCGGCATCGGCCGTCGGACCGCTCTCGAACTCGCGAATCACGGCACCGTCGTGCTGGTCGGTCGCAGCCGCACAAAGCTCGACGCGGTTGAGGAGGAGATCCGCGCGCAGGGCGGACGAGCAGTCTCGGTCGTCGGTGATCTGTCGGACGTCACAAGTGCGCGCCGTGCGGCCGCGGCGATCGCCGCTCTCAACCTCCCGATCGCCGGTTTGCTGAACAACGCCGGCATCATGCCGACCCGACCCTTCACGACCGCGCAGGGCTGGGACGCCACGTTCGCCACCGACCACCTCGGCCCCTTCGCACTCACCGAAGCGCTCATCCCCGCACTGCCCGACGGTGCGAACGTCGTGTTCATCGTCTCAGCCGTGGAGGATCCTGAACGCAAGCCCGCCGTCGCGAGCGGATTCCGGGGCTCCCGCTACATCTCCGCCGCAGCCAGCGCGCGCGGCGAATGGCAGCCCGGCGGCTCGTCGCACGCCGGATTCGATGCCTACGCCACCGCGAAGCAAGGCAACCTCGCCACCGTCCTGGCCTTCGCCCGCGAATTCCCGCGCCTGCGCTTCAATGCCGTCGAACCCGGCTTCAACCCCGGCTCAGATCTCGGCCGCGATGCCAACGCCGCCCTCCGCTTCGTGGCGAAGCACCTCCTGTCCCCGATTGCGCCACACATCAAGTACTGGAGCAACCCGCAGACCGCCGCCCGCGTCATCACCAGGGTCCTGACCGACGACTCGAAGGAGACCGGTGGCTACTTCGACGAGAACGGCAAACCGATGCGCGGCTCCAAGCAGATCCATGACCCGGCGTTCCAGGACCGGTACGTCGCCGAGACGCGCGCCCTGCTCGCGACCATCCCGGACGCGGTCTAAGCAGATCGAGGAGCGGGGTATCGTGTCGCCACTTGCCCTGATCACGGGGGCCTCGGCGCACATGCGGGGGATCGCCGACAGATTCATGCCACTCCCGGCGTCGAGAACGACACCCTTCTCGGCGCCGTCTTCAGCGCGAAGGGGCGCTGCATCGCTCCGGGATGCTCGACCCGTGCGTGTTGCCTTGACAACGGGGGGATGACCTGCCATAATGCGTTTATGAGTTTATACACGTTTACGCACCCGACGAGGAGATGATCGTGCACACCCACCAACCCATCGGCCTCAACCTGACCGAACTCAAGGACGTCACCCGCTTCCTGGCCGCCATCGGCGATCCCATCCGCCTGCAACTGCTCTACCTCCTCGGCGACCAGGGGCGGCGCAACGTGGGCGAGATCGCCGCCAACTTTCGCCTCAGCCGCCCCGCCATCTCCCACCACCTCAAGGTGCTCAAGGACGCGGGCGTGCTCGACAGCGAGAAGGTCGGGCAGGAGGTCTACTATCGGCTGGAGCGGGATCGCATGGTCGCGAGCCTGCGCGCGCTGGCCGACGCCGCCGCCACCTTCCGCTGCGACGGCTGACGCCGTTGTTCCTCGTCTCATGAGTAAATATGTCTAAACTTATCGTTATACATCGGACGCATGCCTCGGCGGGCGGGGCGATCGTCGCAAGGAGAGCGCCATGAACCTCGCCATCTTCGGCGCCACCGGCGCCACCGGCCGCCATCTCGTCGACCAGGCGCTCGCCGTCGGCCATCGCGTCACGATCCTCGCCCGCAATCCGGCGGCGCTCGCGGTGCGGCACGAGCGACTCCGCATCGTGCAGGGGGACGCCCGCGATCCCGACCGGGTCGCGGCGGTGATCGCGGGACAGGACGCCGTGCTCAGCGCGCTCGGGGGCAGCGGGCGCGGGCCGGTGACGGTCTGCGGCGACGCGATGGCGTCGATCCTCGCGGCGATGGGGCGGCACGGCGTGCGACGCCTGGTCGCGCTCAGCGCCTACGGCGCGGCGGACAGCCACGATAACGGCGTCTACAACCGGCTGCTCTGGCTGATACAGAAGGAAAAGATGCTCGATAAGGAGCGGATGGAGGAGATGATCGGGCGTAGCGCCGTGGACTGGACGATCGTGCGTCCGCCGACACTCGCCAACAGTCCGCGCACGGGCCGCTACCATGTGGGCACCGACCTGCGCATGACCGTCGCCTCGCGCATCGCCCGGGCCGATGTCGCCGACTTCATGTTGGGCACGATGGCGGAGGAAAGGTACATCGGCAAAACCCCGGCGATCACCTCCGGGACCGCGAAAGGAGCGCGGCCATGATGCAGGGAAAAGTGGCGCTGGTCACGGGCGCGAATGCCGGAATGGGCAGGGTGATCGCCACCGAGCTCGCGCGGCAGGGGGCGACCGTGGTGCTGCTCTGTCGCGATGCGCGCAACGGGGAGGAGGCCCGGCGCGCGATCGTCCAGGAGACCGGCAACCCCGCCGTCGACCTGCTGGTCGCCGACCTTGCTTCCCAGCAGGCCGTTCGGGAGGCCGCCGGGCAGTTCCAAGCGCGCTATCCCCGCCTGCACGTCTTGGTGAACAACGCGGGCGCCCACATCCAGCGGCGACAACTGAGCGTGGATGGCATCGAGCTGAACCTGGCGGTGAACCACCTGTCCGCCTTCCTCCTCACCAACCTGCTGCTCGACCGCCTGACAACCGGCGCACCGGCGCGGATCGTCAATGTGGCGTCCGCGTCCATGG
>JALYUS010000575.1 GCA_030853625.1 Chloroflexota bacterium | reverse complement strand
CGTTCCAGGACTTCGAGGGGCGGATTGACGAGGTCAACCAGGAGAAGGGGCGCGTCAAAGTGCTCGTCTCCTTCTTCGGGCGAGAAACCGCAGTGGAGTTGGACTTCCTGCAAGTGGATCGCAATATTTAGCGCTCCGCAGGGCCGGATGGCCCCGCGTTTGTGAGGCGCGCGCAACGACGCGTCGCGTCGGCGAGACAGTAGGAGGACGCCCCTGTGGCGAAGAAAGTACGGGCCATCGTCAAACTCCAACTCCCGGCAGGCAAAGCGACGCCCGCACCGCCGGTCGGCCCCGCGCTCGGCCAGCATGGCGTGGCGCTGATGGAGTTCGTCAAGGCGTACAACGAGCGGACGGCGCAACAAGTCGGCCAGATCATCCCAGTGGCGATCACGGTCTTCGAGGATCGCTCATTCACGTTCGTGACGAAGACGCCACCGGCGGGCGACCTCCTGCGGCGCGCGGCGGGCGTGGACAAGGGCGCGGCGAACGTCAAGCGCGAGACGGTGGGGCAAGTAACGCGCCAGCAGGTGCGCGAGATCGCCGAACTGAAGTTGAAAGACCTCAATGCCTACGATGTGGATAGCGCCGTGCGCATGATCGAAGGCACCGCCCGCTCGATGGGCATTCAGGTGACGGAGTAGGCAGTCGGCAGTCGGCAGTTGGAAGCGGAAGGGCTTCGCGCATTTCTTTCTGACGACTGCTGACTGACGACTGCCGACTATTGGGTGGGAGGCGTCGCAGACGCCGCTTGAACCACAATGTTAAGGAGTTGGTTGAGATGGCACAGCGCGGCAAACGGTATCTGGAACTCGTCAAACTGGTGGACCACGAGAAGAAGTACACGATAGATGAGGCGGTGCATCTCCTCAAGGAGACCGCGAAGGCGAACTTCGATCAGACGATCGAGATCCACTTCCGGCTCGGTATTGACTCGCGCCACGCGGATCAGCAGGTGCGCGCCTCCGCGACGCTGCCCTCCGGCTCGGGCAAGAATGTCCGTATCCTCGTCTTCGCGCAGGGCGACGGCGAGCGGGCCGCCCGCGACGGTGGCGCGGACTACGCGGGTGGGGACGATCTCATCAAGCAGATCGAGGGCGGCTGGCTCGACTTCGACGTCGCGCTCGCCACGCCGGACATGATGGGCAAGGTCGGCCGCCTGGGCCGCGTGCTCGGTCGCCGCGGCTTGATGCCGAACCCGCGCAACGGGACGATCGCGACGCCGGAAGACCTGCCCCGCGTCATCAATGAGCGACGCGGTGGCCGCGTGGACTTCCGCAATGACCGCACGAACCTCGTCCATATCCCGATTGGCAAGACGAGTTTCACCGAAGAGCAGATCAAGGCGAACCTCCTCTCCGCCATCGAGGCGGTCAATCGGGCCAAGCCGAGCGGATCGAAGGGGACCTATATCCGATCCATCGTCGTCGTGACGACGATGGGGCCGAGTATCCGGCTCGATGTCAATACCGCTGTCGCGACAGCCGAAGGGGTTGCCGCCTAAGCGACAAACGGCTATACTCCGCACCGACATCGCCGAAGACCGCTGGCGCGCTCGCGCTTAATCGGCCCGCCGGGCCACCAGCCGAGGTTGATGGGAAGAAGCAGATTTCCGCATGTGCAGGGCGCTGTGCGCCGTTGCCGTCGCTGTTTTGCCCCGCGCCTCATTCGGCGCGGGGCTTTTCGTTTTCCTATCCCCCGGCCCCTTCCCTCCGAGGGAAGGGGAGGGTAAGGAAGATATGTATTCTACATTCTACCTGGCAATGAGAGGGGGTGAATGCACATGCCAACCGAGAAAAAGAGCGAGACGATCAGCGAACTGGAGGAGCGGATCAGCGGCGCGACCTTGATGATTCTGACCGATTATCGCGGTCTGACTGTGACGGACCTGCAAGGGCTGCGCGGGCAACTGCGCGGCGTCGGGGCGGAGTTCCGCATCGCCAAGAATACGCTGACCCGGATCGCGGCGAACAACAAGGGAATTGCGTCGCTTGATGCCACCCTCGAAGGGCCGACCGCGCTCGTCTTCACGGGCGAGGACATCGTCGGGCCGTCAAAGGTCGTCAACGACTTCGCGCGCATCTCGCGCATCCTGAAGATAAAAGGCGCACTTCTGCAAGGGAAGGCGGTCGGGATCGGTGATGTCGAGGCGCTCGCCACGATGCCGCCGAAAGAAGCGCTGATCGCGATGATTGTCGGCGCGCTCGATGCACCGATTTCAAATGTGGTGTTCGCATTGGATTTTGCGGTCTATGAGTTTACGTCGCTGCTCGATGCACGCGTCGCACAGATGGATGGCGGGGAAGCCGCCGCATAGGAGGAGACAGGAATGGCAGTGTCAACCGAAGAGATCATTTCCGCCATTGACGGGATGACGATTCTCGAACTGAAACAACTCTCGGATGCCTTGAAGGAGAAGTACGGCGTCACCGCGATGGCGGCAGCAGCCCCGGCGGCGGCCCCGGCGGGCGGCGGCGCGGCGGCAGCCCCGGTCGAGGAGCAGACGGAGTTCACCGTCATGCTGACCGAGATTGGCGCGAACAAGATTCAGGTTATCAAGGCCGTCCGCGAACTGACGAGCCTCGGCCTCAAGGAAGCCAAAGACCTCGTTGAGAGCGCACCCGCTGCCGTCAAGGAGAATATCACCAAGGACGAGGCGGCCGCCGCGAAAACCAAACTCGAAGATGCGGGCGCGAAGGCCGACGTCAAGTAACGAAGTACCGAGTACTGCATCACTCCCTCTCCTTTACCTTGAGGCAAAGGAGAGGGGGCCGGGGGTGAGGTTTGTTCCTCACCCCTTTTGGTATGCCGCGCTCATCTGGCCATCTGTGGCGCGTTTACGACACAGGTCGTTCGAACCTGTTCCCGAGTGTCATGAAGAGCCAGCAGAGCAAAGAGAACAGCGCGAGAATGGCGATACAGTACAGCGCAACGCCCCCGGAGCCGCCCGACCTGGCTGGGTCGAAGAAGGGATAGGCATACCAACCGACGATTGCGCCCCGAATGATCGAGTACACGACGTAGAGGAATGGGAAAATGAGCCAGTATGCTGCCCGCCTGAGCGTCAGTTTCGCTTTCGGCGGCTGATAGAGCCAGTCGAGCACGATGACCACCGGCATAATATAGTGGACGACGATATTGACCCAGGGCAAGAGCGCGCCCAGGTCCTGACTGCGGAGGAGGAGAGAGAATACGATACCGACAAGGGCCATACAAATGATCGAAGCGCCCCGAATGATGTCATCACGCACGGTTGGATCACGATGTCGGATGAGGGAGAACGCACCAAGAAGCAAAACGGCAGCGGCGAAAATGTTCGACAGGTTGGTGAAGTAGCTGAAAAAGTTGACGACGCTATACCCATAGCGACGATGCAGGGCAAGTTGCCTGCCGATGGCGATCAAGGCGAGCAAGCCGAAGAAGAGGCGGGCGCCGATAAGGACGTTTCGTTTCGTCATACCGGGAGTGTATCGCATCGTCGTGGCACCGTCGAGAGATGCGGATTGAAGGATCAGGGCGTCTCGGTCGTTTGTGGGATGCGGCAGACGAATCGCCTCAGCGGGAGCACGAGAGTCTCCGCCTTTCAGTTCAGGTGTAATACGCTGGCGCCTTTTTCAGGGTTGGCCATTGCTTGCGGTCGTGCCCGTAGATCACAAGCCGGACGCCCTCACGCGCCGCGATGTCGCGCAGTTTGCGCGTGCTCGCCCGCGTGCTCGCCTCATCCATATCGTAACCGGCCACCGTCCGCGTCTCCGGGTCGCGCTGCCCGGCGTGGTTGATCGCATCAATCGTCAGGAGCACCGGCCCCGTCTGCGGGAGGCGGACGAGCACCGATTGATGGCCCAGCACATGCCCGCTCGTCTCGATCAATTCGATGCCGGGCAGCAGTTCGGTATCGCCATCCACGAACCGATAGCGCAGGCCGGGGGCGTCCCAGTGGGCCTGGTTCATCGCGTAGCGACGATCCGCCCCTTCCTTCGCCATCTGGTAATGCGCGCGCTGGACAACGATCTCGGCGTTTGGGAAGGCATCGTGCTCCCCGGCGTGATCGGGATCGAAGTGCGTTGCGATCAGGTAGTGGATATCTGCGGGCGCGAGACCGAGCGCGGCAAGGTGATCCGTGATGGGAACCACGTCGCGAATGTATTGCTCGGTAGTGCCTGATTGCTGCGACGCCGCGATCATCTCCGAGGAGAACCCGGTGTCAATCAGCACATTGATCCCATCGTCGGTGCGAATCAGATAACTCGGCACGGGATCGCCCGGCCCGAAGAGCGCCAACACCATCAAATACAGCCGCATCGCTCACTCCGCCAAAATCGAGGGGGTCACCATTGGCCGCACCGCCTGTGGTCTGTGGGGGATTCCTCCGCTCACACCGGCATCGCGCGCTTGGTGTACTCCCGACCGATCTTCGCTGCCTCCTCGCCATTCCGACCGGCGCACACACGCACGCCCTCGTCAATCCGCATCGCCACGTTGTGCGAATAGACCGAGCTGAGGAAGCGGACATCGTTCACTTTGCAGGCGGCGAGGACGCGGCTGCGGGCGTCCTCCATCGCGGGCGGATACGGCTCGTCGTGGTTATCGGGGAAGCCGAGGGACATGCCCATGTCGCCCGGTCCCCACTCAGCGAAGGAGATACCGGGCACCCGCAGGCTCAGTTCGCAATTGGAGAGCGCGCGCTTGTTCTCGATCTTCAGACCGAGCAGCAACTCGCCGCGCGGGTTGAGCGGCCATGGATCGGCGCGGTCGAGGTAGTCGCGCATGGGGATACCCCAAACGGCAGCGGCCTCGGCTTGCCCGCCGCCGCCGCGCCGCCCGTCATCCAACCCTTCGCCGATGCCGATCGTGTTGAACGGGTAGCGCGAGCACTCGACGAACGCCTTGACCGCCTCCGGTGATTCGGCATGGACGAGCAGCAGGCCGTGGACGCCGCAGGCAAGCACCTGCTTGATGACCCAGGAATTGGCACGCACGGCGTCCGGGCTGGTCCCATCAAACGGCAGGGTAACGATGACGGCGGGGGTACGGTGCCCGCTACGCGTCGGGCCGCCCGCGATCAGCCCGGCCATGTAGTCGCGCAGAGCGTTCATGTCGAACGGATGGTGCTCGATGTCGTAGACGATGTAGTCCGCCCACGTCTGCGCGTCCTGAACGCCGCCCGCATGGCTCCGCTCGCTCGGCGGTGCATAGTAGACTGGTTGATTCTGCTCGAAGAGTTCGACGCAGCGGTTAACGCGCGGCATGGTACGTTCCTTTCCTACATGTGGGTAAAGACCCTTCTACCCGTTTGGACGATGGCAGTGTAGCACACGTGACAATCTGGTTTGATAGCCCGATAACCGATGAGCGATGGCGTAGAAACGCAGAAACGAAGGCCATCGCCCCGACGTGCGACACCTGAGTTGATTGAGGAGTACATGACCAATC
>JALYUS010000546.1 GCA_030853625.1 Chloroflexota bacterium | reverse complement strand
GGGGTGGCGGCGCTGGAGGCGCTGCCGCCCGAGGCGTGGGAGCGCACCGCCGCGCCGCGTGGGGGCGTGACCATTACCTCGCTCGCCGACGCCCGCGCCCTGCTCGCCTGGATCCTCGCGAGTGCCGGTGCGCATCGCGAGGCGATGCACCTCCTCGGCTTGACGCTCGATGCCGCCGACGCCGCGCTCGATACGCTCGGTTACCACGCGCGGCTCACCGTCCATCAGGTCGCGTGCGTCCTCGGGCGACCGGATCTGTCGCAGCGTGCGCACGAGCGGCTCCGGGAAGACCTCCGGTCATTGGAGGATGCGCGCGTGCTCGGCGGCACGCTCCAATCGTTCCTCGGCAGAGACGCGCTGCGCTATCACGCGGACAACGCCGCCTATCTCGAGGAGATTGCGGGGGCAACGGAGCGGGCGTGGGCACGAGCGCACGGGGCCAATCTCGCCCACCCGTTCCCACTGCGCGCCCTCCGGTATCAGATGGATTTCATCGGCGGGGCGTGGGATGTGGCGCAAGAATCTGCATCGGTCACGCGACAGTGGGGCGCCGGGCGCGGTGCGGGGGGTGAGATCACGCTCGCCCGGATCGCCCGGCTGCAAGGGAGGCCGGACGACGGATGGCTGCATGTGCGGCAGTGGCTGCCAGGAGGCGCGGAGACCGAGCCGGGGACGCTGAGTTATCTCGCGAGCCTCTGGCTGCTGCATCTCGGTGGGTGGCTGATGCTCGACGCGGGCGACCTCGACGGGGCGCGGCGATGGATCGAAGCATCCGACCGCTGGCTCGCGTGGGGCGAGGCGGTGCAGGGCCAGCCCGAGGGGCAGGATCTCTGGGCGCAGTATTACCGGCAGGCGGGCGACATGGAGCGGGCGTACGCGCACGCCGAGCGCGCCCGCTCCCACGCGACCGAACCTCGCCAGCCTCTCGCGCTGCTCGCCGCTCACCGACTGCTGGGGGAACTCAGCGCAGAGATGACCGACCATCGGGAGGCCGAGGAGCACCTCCGGGCGGCGCTCGCGCTCGCCGATGCCTGCGCCGCCCCCTACGAGCGCGCATTGACGCTGCTCGCCATCGCCGCACTTCACGCCGCGCGCGGCACGATTGAGGAAGCACGCGGCCCGCTCGACGCGTCCCGCGCCACCTTCGCGCGACTGGGTGCGCAGCCCGCCCTCGCCCGTGCCGATGCCCTTATTGCCCGCCTCGATGCGACGGCGCACCGGCCGCCTGCGTATCCCGCGGGACTCTCCGCACGTGAGGTGGAGGTGCTGCGCCTGCTCGCGGTCGGCAGGACGAACGGCGAGATCGCCGATATCCTCTTCCTCTCCACGAATACCGTGCGCGTCCATGTGCGCAACATCATGACGAAGACGGAGACGCAGAATCGCACCGCCGCCGCTGCCTTCGCCCGCGCGCACGACCTCGGCTGACCGCCGCTCCACTACTCCAAAAGGATTAGTCGGCCCGACCGCGTACGTCGCGGTGATTACCTCATTTAGTAGATGTTGCCGCGCCGTCCGCTCTCTATGCTGTTCCCATAGTGCATGAAGGACATGCCAGGACAGAAAGGGAGCAGGCAGATGTACGACGCGACAGACTTCCAGGTGCGCTACGACGATCATCGGCGGCAGATGGCCTGGGTCAACGACGCGGGGTGGCAGTTCGACCCGCCGACAACGCGAACGCGGCTACGGGAAAGAATGGTGCAGGCGCTCGTCACGCTCGCCGCCCGGCTCGCCCCGGCGATGGCACACCGGCGCACGGCATAGCGACTGACGGCAACCGATGCAGGAAGGGAATGACGAAAGGAGCAGGGAAATGTTCGACAACATGATCGGGGCGGTAGGGTTCGCGATGCACGAAGACCGGTTGGCGAAGGCGGCAAAGAATCTGCGACGCGCGGAAGCGACGCGCGGGCGACAAGGATTATCGGGAGCGGTGCAGATGCGGTATCGGGAGGAGATCGCAGCGGCGTTGGTCGCGCTGGCGACCCGGATCGCACCCTCCCTTGCCCTCGCGGGCGGGCAGACCCGGATGGCGCCCCAGTGACCCGGATCGTCGCACGAGCGCGATGAGGACGGCATGTCGGTAGCGATGCAGTGAAGGGAGCAAACCAGATGACAGGACACGCGAAGGTCTCGATCAGTCGGCGGAGCGCCCTGCAAACCGTTGGTGGCGGCGCGGTACTGGCGGGGTTGATGCTGGCGCAGCAGACGCCGCCAGTCAGCGCGGACAGCGCGAACAGCGCGGACAATCCGATCATCGGCGCATGGATGACGCACGCCGGCAGTACGACGGGGGGCAACGTCCAGGCGAACCTGCTCGCCTTCATGGGAAGCGGCATTGTCATGCACGCGGCGAGCAACTTCCCGCAGAGCGCGGGGATCGGCGCATGGTACGACGCGGGCGACGGCACGGTCATCTACAGCCTGATCTTTCGGCGGATGGATAAGACCACCGGCGCTTA
This sequence comes from Chloroflexota bacterium, assembly GCA_030853625.1. Lineage (GTDB taxonomy): Bacteria > Chloroflexota > Chloroflexia > Thermomicrobiales > JALYUS01 > JALYUS01. The sequence goes on along the minus strand of JALYUS010000546.1, from coordinate 1,752 downwards.
CATCGGCAGCACGCGGCTTAACGCGCGGGTGACGGTCGCCGCGGATGGGAATACCTACACCAGCCCATACACGACCGAGTTGACTGACGCGGACGGCAACGTGACAGTGACGGGTCAGGGGACCTCAATGGCGACGCGCTTCGTCGCCACCCCACCACCCGGCTGAACACGGTAGACGGCTGCCAAGCGGAGAGCGATCAGGACACGAAGCAGCCTGCTTCGTGTCCTGATATGTTTACGCGACCGCTCCATCGGCACGGAGTGTGGCAATCGCTCCATCGGCGTAGCCGAGTTCCCGCAGGATCGCGTCCGTATGCTCGCCGAGGAGCGGTGGCGGCAGGATCACTTCGAGATCGGCGCGCCGCAGGTGATAAGGCATGCCGGGCACGGTTAGTTCGCCAATCGTCGGATGTGTGACCGTGCGGGCCAGCCGCTCGTGCTGCACCTGCGGGTTCGCGAAGACCTCGTCAATGGTGGCAATCGGGCCGCACGGCACATTGACGGAGCCGAGCAGTTCGAGCAAGTCAGCGGTCGTCATCGTTCGGAATTTGTCGGTAATCATCGCCGTCACGTCCTCGCACCGCGCGAGGCGATCCTGATTGCGGGCATAGCGCGGATCGTTCGCCCGCTCCGGCCAACCGAGCACGCCGCAGAGTCGGCCCCAGAGCGCGTCATTGCCGATGGCGAGACAGATGAAGCCGTCCGCCGTCGGGTACGTGTCGTACGGGCAGATCGTCTGATGCCGGTTGCCGACGCGTCGGGCGACGATGTTGTCCATGAAGTAGTTGACGGTGTAGTAGACGAGCATCGAAGTCTGCGCGCCTAAGAGCGAGGCATCAATGAACTCGCCACCGCCGCCGTTCGCCTTGCGATAGAGCGCGGCGACAATCGCGTACGCCGCAAACATGCCGGCGGTCATGTCCGCGATCGGGATGCCAACGCGCGTCGGCGGGCCGTCCTCCTGCCCGGTTAGACTCATGATGCCACTCATCCCTTGCAGAATGAGGTCGTACGCCGTCCAGTTCCGCCCCGGCCCCGTCTGCCCGAAGCCGGAGATCGAGCAATAGACGATCTCCGGTCGCCGCGCCACGACCGCCTCGTAGTCGAAACCGAGGCGACCAATCGTGCCGGGGCTGAAGTTCTCGATCACGACATCCGCCGTCTCGATCATCTTCCAGAGCGCTGCTTTGCCCTCCGCATGCTTCAGGTCGAGGGCGATGGAGCGCTTGTTGCGGTTGACGCTCAGGTAATAGTTCGCCTCGCCCTCGGAGAAAGGTGGCCCCCAGGCGCGGGTATCATCCCCCTTGCCCGGCTGCTCGACTTTGATCACTTCCGCGCCCATGTCCGCGAGCATCATCGTGCAGTACGGCCCCGTCATCACCCGCGTCAGATCCACCACCCGCACACCCGCCAACGGCAACGTCGCTTCCAATCCCATCCTCCGTTCGTAATCGAAACCGAAACCGGGGATAAACCGCAGAGACGCAGAGTACGCAGAGAGGGAAGGAGAAGAGAATGGGTTGAAGGGATGGGAAGGAATCCTTTTCTCTTTTCATATTTCGCTCTTCTCTGTGTTCCTCTGCGTTCTCTGCGTCTCTGCGGTTCAATCGCTTTCATTCTACCGATGCCGGTACAGACCGTATGTGAAGCCGTGGTCAATTGCCGCCTGGATGTCGGTCTGCGGCGTGAGGACGAGGACAAGGTTCGGCGAGATGACGGAGGCATCCATCTGCACGAGCGCGACGCGGGTAT
>JALYUS010000544.1 GCA_030853625.1 Chloroflexota bacterium | reverse complement strand
GTGTCACGGAGCCGCTCTTCTTATACCTCAGTTCGCGTACGCGGCGCTATCCGCTGGCTGTGGTATCCAGCGCCCATTCCAGGAGGGCCATACGTACGAGCATGCCATTGTGTGCCTGACGGAAGTATGCGGCGCGCGGATCACGATCCACTTCGGCGGCGATTTCATCCACGCGCGGCAGGGGATGAAGAAGACGGGCATGACCGGGGAGTGACGCGAGCATGTCCGGCATGAATGTATAGATGCGGGCGGCCTGATAGGCATTCAGGTCATCGCCGAAACGCTCCTTCTGCACGCGGGTCATATAGACCGCATCCACGGTCGGAAGCGCCCCACGCAGGTCGGTGGTCTCCTCCCAGCGGACGCCACGCGCATCGAGATACGCCTTAACGTCCGCCCCCATCGGCGTGACGGGCGGCGCGATAAAGACGAGCGAGACGCCGCGCGCCAGGGCCAGGAGCATCGCGAGCGAGCGAGCGGCCCGTCCGTAGGCGAGATCACCGACGAGCGCGACGCGCAGGCCGTCCACCGCGCCGAACTCGCGGGCGAGCGTGAACCAGTCGAGAAGCGCCTGGGTCGGATGCTCGCCGGGGCCATCACCCGCATTGATGATCGGCACACGCGCGACAGCGGCCGCGCGTGCGGCACCGCCACGCTCGTGATAGCGCACGGCGATCACGTCCGCATATCCCTCGACGATGCGCGTCGTGTCCTCGATATTCTCGCCCTTAGCGGCGGAGGAGAACTCCCGCGCGTTTTCGGTGCTGATCACGCCGCCGCCCAGCCGGAGCATCGCTGCCTCGAAGGAGAGGCGCGTGCGGGTGCTCGGCTCGTAGAAGAGCGTGGCGAGGATGCGCCCGGTAAGGGGCTGGTGTGCCGGGGCGCGTGTCATCGTCGCCGCGCGGTCGCACAGCATATCCAGCCAGGGTCGTGATACGTCCGTGACACTCAGCATATGACGTGGTGCAGCGCTCCGATCAGCCATCGAATTATTTCTCCCCACACTTCCGCGCAACCAAACGGCATGTTGTCCGTTTTACTGCCAGAGATCATCTGGCTCGACCGGCCATCGCCAGATGACGAAATACCATCGGAAGGAGAGTATAGCAGCGAGTCAGTCTGCTGGAGGAACCGGAAGGAGGAGTGGGAACAGGGCATCAGGTGGTTGATGGAATATCACCACAGTGTTGGAGCAACGAGGCACGAGCAGCAGGATTGAAACTACGGTAGCGCTACAGTGGATCTCAATGGTGTATAGGGAGAAATGTGTAGGCGTCTCGAGCGCTGATCTCTCCCACAGGTTGGTAGGTCCGCAAGGACAGAGGAGGACAGAAACGTGGGTCTGAAGCGATCCTTACGCTTCCTGGGTATCACACTCGCGATGACGGCGCTCTTGTCGTTCATCGCGGTGGCCCCGGTAGCCGCAAACACAGCGGGAGCAACGCTCACGCCAAGTAAGACGACAACGACGCAGCGCGTGCGTCTGTCGGACGGCACGAACTCGGGTGATACGGTGGAGTTCGTCGGCAACGGCTTCGGCCCCGGCGAAGTGGTCAGCATTTATCTCACCTTCCCGGATGGTCGGGTCTTCCCGGTCGTCAACTTGAACGGCATCGCGAACCCGCCGCAGTGCTGCGCCCAGAATGACGAAGTCCTCGCCGATACGACAGGCTCGTTCTTCTTCCGCCTGCGGTTTGGCCCCGCCTTCAATGGCAACCAGACCTATCCCTCGACGACGGGCAGCGCGACGGACGGCACGCAGTTCACGGACAACAACTTCATCCTGCCGCCCGAATTCGCGGCTGCGGTTCCGCCGTATGGCCAGTACACCGTGACGGCGACCGGTCGCGTCAGCCTGCAACAGGCGACGGCCTCCTTCACGATGACGGCTTCGACGCCGGACGACTTCTCCCGCAGCACGACGGGGACGCTGACCGTCTACACGACGATCGGTCATCGCACCTCCGCCAAGCAGGTTGATCCCGGTCTCTCCCCCACCGGCGTCGTCGACAACCCGAACGTCGACATCGCCTGCAACGGCCTCATCCCCGGTGAGTTCGTCGCCTTCTGGGATACGTACCCCGACGGTTCGGTTGTGACGTTGAGTACGATCGCGGCGGACGATGGCGGTGGCGCGGTGTTGCAGCTCGACTTGCTCACCGGCAAGTTCCCCACCGGCCTCCATACCTTCACGTGTCGGGGGCAGCAGTCGAATTACTACCTCACCGGATCATTCCTCGTGCTCCCCGGTAACATTTCGGCACAGAGCAGCATCGGCACGTTGACGGCCTCGTTCGTCGGCGCTCCGCAGGCGGTCGCCAACGCCACCTTCCCGCAACTTCCCTCCTTCTTCGCCAGTGACTATCTCCTCCTCACGGCGCGGGACTTCCGCCCCAACGAGACCGTCACCTTCTGGCAGACCTTCCCCGATCAGACCGCGCACTTCCTCGCCACCGTCAAGGCGAACGAGGCAGGGGCAGCGGTGGTGGTGATCCAGTTGTTCCCCGGCCCGATCAACTATCAGGTGGGCAAGGCGATCCTCGGTGACGCGGCGCTCTACCAGATCGCCTACCCGGCGGGGGTAGATGGTCGCATCCCGGTGGGACGGCAATACTTCTCGGCGCGGGGTGACTCGACGCAGCGGACTGCTTCCACTCCGTTCGACCTCCTCGCCAGCCAGGTTGACCCGTAAACCCGCTCAGGGTTCAGGGCATTCTCATAGCACACCACGTCTCTTCCTCCTTCTCTGTTCCCTCCCCTCTGCGGGGAGGGGGCAGGAGGAGGCATTATGGTGTTTTCGGCGTGAGGGTCACATCAACCGTCAGATGGCTGAAGAAGGCGGTATTCGGCCCGGCGCTGTCATTGCCTGCAATCTTCAGCGGGAAGGCCAGGGCCGTCACGGTCAGTCGGGCACGGTATTTGCCGAACTCCAGGATTTCAAAGGTCTGCCCTTTGTCCGTCGCAACGAAGACCTTTTCCCCGGCGCGAAGCGTGTTTTTGTCGGGTACGTCGGGATTCGCGGCCAAAACGGGGACCTCGCCATTGAGCGCCTCTTTCGTCCCCTGCGCGGCGACGAGTGAGAGAGAGATCGCACTAATCTGATCGGGTCGTGCATTCGATACGGCCTGCCGCGCGACGATATAGAGCCACGTCACCGGCTGCCCGATCAGATTATTGACCGGCACCCATGCCTCTGTATAGCCATTGATCGCGTTCAGAATGGTCAGTGCATCCACCGTCGTCGGATTGACGACATCATTCTCAAGATGGCTGATTACCGCCGCAACGTCCCGATAGTCGGGGCGAATTTTCTTGATATCCTGCAGATCGGCGTAGGCGTCCTTCCATTGGGACGCCTGAAGATGGGTCTGGGCGAGCGCGTACTTCGCCGCGAGCAGATCCTCCTGATTGGCCTGGGTCGCGCGCGCCGGGGCATCTTTGTAGTTGCCCGCCGCCGCGAACTGTTGCATGGCGGTTTTGAAATCCGCGCGCGCGAAGGCGGCCGCTCCCGTGTCGTACGCAGCCGCCTGCACCCGCAATTTCTCCGCCTGTGTCGCCTGTTGCGGAGCATCCTGATAGGCGCCTGCCGCGCGGAAGGCCGCAATCGCCGTCGCGTAATCCTCGCGGGCGAGCGCATCCATGCCCGTCTGATACTGCCGCTGCTGACCGATCAGCGACTGCGCCTGCGCCGCCTGACGCGTCGCGTCCTGATAGTCACCGGCCCGCGCGAAGGCCGCTGCCGCCGCTGGGTAGTCTCCCTGTACCAGTGCATGCTGCCCATCGGTATATGCCTGCTGCTGATCCGCAAGCCGCGCGGCATCCATCTGACGTTGCGGCGCGTCGCGGAAACCGCCAGCCTTCCCGAACGCATCGGCAGCGGCAGTGTACGCTCCCTGACCGAAGGCCGCCATGCCGGTATCGTAGTTCGCCTGCTGCTCTTTCTCAGTTTGCGCCGTCCGCACCCGTGCCGGAGCGTCCCGGTACGCGCCGGCTGCCGTAAACGCGGCGATTGCCGTATCGTAGTCACCGTGACCGAGCGCCGCTTCGGCCGCCGCGTAGTGGCTTTGTTGCGCGGCGAGCGCCATGTTGCGCTTGACGACCAGAGCGCCGAGAACGAGTGCGCTGGCGACAACAAGGAGAGTGACCAGCGCCAGTACGGGCGCCGTCCTTGACCTTCGCCGCCCACCACCGGGATGCGCTTCCGGCATCTCCGAGGCGTTGAACAGGCCGGTAGCATCGCGATCGTCCGGCAAACGGAATGGAGATGATAGCAGGGGCGATGGGTGCGCCGTATCCACCGGGAAAGTGGCGACCGTATCGCCGCGCCGGATCGCTGCCGTCTCCCACGCCCCATCCCCGTCCATCCCCGCGACGGCGGCGATCAGCAGCGCGGCGCGCGATGGGCGCGCGGCGGGATGCGGACTCAACGCGCTCAGGAGCGCCCGGTTTGCCTCTTCGGACAGGGACGGTGTATGCACGCGGGGGGCGATAGGTATCTGGTGCGTCTGCTCCCACGGGATGCGCGCCGCGTTGGACACGTCCGGCGGCGCATGTTCGCCGGTGAATGGAAGCGCCCCCGTAAGCATGTCGTACACTACCGCACCGAGCGCATAGATGTCCGACGCACCCGTCATGGCCTGCCCGGTCGCTTGTTCCGGGCTGAGGAATGCTGACGGGCCGAACATCACCGCGTCCATCCCCGACGGCGCGAATACCGGCGGCGCAAGGATGCCCCCGCCGTCCGACCCGACCATAATCGTCTCCGGCGTGATCCGCCGATGGACGAGACCGACCGCGTGCAGCGCATCGAGTGCGTCCGCCACGGGCCGGAGGAGATGCGCCGCCTCCGCAGGGCTGAACGGCGTCTCCCGTTCCCGCATCGTTGCGGCGAGCACCGCACCGGGCGGTGCGTCCAGCACGAGAAAGAGCGTCGCGCCATCGCGTTCGATTCCGCGTACTGCGGCGATGCCCCGATGGCCGAATGCGCGCAGCCTGCTCGCCTGCTCGTCGTAACGCGTCGCCGCATCGGGCGACGCCAACAGCGCGGGCGCGAAGAGATGCACGACGACGCGCAAGAGCGCCTCGCCGTCCCACGCCTCGTACCGATCGCCGGTGGAATCCGTGGTGAGGCGGCAATCGAGGCGATAGCGCCCCGCCAGCCATTGCCCCGTCCGATCCTCCATCTGTTTCTGTCACTCCCACTACACCTCACCCGCGCGCATCATCGCACATCTCACAAACGGACACACCGAGGGAACCCAACCCCCGGCCACGTATGCGCGATTGTTCGGACGGTCAGGCTTTCCGGCGCGGCTGGGCGGCGGATTCGGGCAGGTTGTGCGGGATTTCGTCTTCCGGCACGCCTTCGCGCTCCTGGGCGAGCGCCGAGCCTTGCCCCTCTTTCACCCATCCCGCGTCCTCGACCGTGTTCGATGGTTTCCCCGGATCGTGGACATGCGCGCTCGGTGATAGCGGCTCGTGCGGCAGTTTGTCCGGCGCGATCATCGGCGTGATGTCGCCGCCGACCGCCCCGGTCGCATCCCCCGCAAATTTCGCATGTGTCTCCTTGCTCGGTTTATCGTGCGCATGATCGGCTGTGTTACCCATCCGGTTTGCTCCTTCATTACGCCTCGTCGTCGCTGCTTCGTCTCTTTGCAATCCATATGCCGCAACACGACGCACCGTTCGCGCGCCCTGCCCGTTTACAGACACAGTGAATGATGATGCGATACCATGCTCTTGCTGCTGCCGTGGAGCAGCGATAACGTATCGGGGAGAAGGTTGACGGGTGCGCGTGCTTGTTGTCGAGGATGAAACGCGGTTAAACGGCTTGATCCGTACCGCCCTGACCGAAGAGGGATACGCGACCGACAGCGCGGCGGACGGCGACGAAGCCTCGTACCTCGTCTCAATCAATCCCTATGATCTGATCGTACTCGATCTCGGCCTGCCGAAGCAGGATGGGTTGAGCCTCTGCCGGGAATGGCGCGCGGCGGGCAATCCGGCGGCGATCCTCATCCTCACGGCACGCGATGGCGTGACCGATCGCGTCGCCGGTCTCGACAGCGGCGCGGACGATTACCTCGTCAAGCCGTTTCATCTCGCCGAACTGCTCGCCCGCAGCCGCGCGCTCCTCCGGCGCGAGCAGAGCGGTCAGCAGCGCACGACCGTCCTCCAGATCGCGGACCTGACGCTCGACACCGCCTCGCACGTCGTCACACGCGGCCTGCGGACGATTCCGCTCACCGACCGCGAATTCTCTATCCTGCGCTATCTGATGCACCACGCGGAGGCCGTCGTTAGCCGGACGGAACTGCTGGAGCATGTCTGGGATGAGCAGTACGACGGTCTCTCCAACATTGTGGATGTCTATATCCGCCGTCTCCGCCAGCATATTGACGAGGGCGCGGCGACGCCCCTCATCCAGACCGTCCGGGGCGCGGGCTACCGGATCACCGCGCGCGGCACATAACGCCGACCGCGCAAGGAGCGATGATGCCGGTCTCGATCGTGGCGCTCCTGCTCTGCGCCGCACTGCTGCACGCGGGGTGGAACCTGCTCGTCAAGCGCGCGCGGGAGAAAATCGTCTTTACCTGGCTGGCGCTCGTCGTCGGCTTCGCCGGGTTTTCCCCGGCGCTGGCGTTCGCGTCGCATCTGCCGCCGCGCGTCTGGCCGTACGTGCTCTTCAGCACGCTCTTCGAGGTCGCATACTTCTTCACCCTCACCCGCGCCTATGACCACGGAGATTTCTCTCTCGTCTATCCGATTGCGCGTGGGACAGCGCCGGCGTTGCTCGTGCTCTGGTCGGCGCTCTTTCTCGGCGAACTGCCCCGACCGGGCGGATTTGTCGGCCTCGCGCTGCTGCTGCTTGGTTTGATCGTCGTTGGCGGCGCGCAATGGCTGCGCGGCAACCGCCGGGCCGTCAGCCTCGGCGGCGCTGGTTTGGCGCTCGCGGTCGCCATCTGCATCTCACTCTATTCGGTGATAGATGGCGGGGCCGTACAGTTCGCACCGCCGCTGACGTATGCCGTCGTCGTGCAGGGCTGCATCGCCCTGGCGAGCGCGCCCATCGTCATTGTCCGCTATGGCCCGCGCATGCTGGCGACCGAATGGCGTGCGAACTGGCCACGCATCGTGACGACCGGGCTGTTCAGCCTGATGACCTATACGCTCGTCCTCTTCGCCTTCGCGCATAGCCGCGTCAGTTACGCCGGTGCGGTGCGCGAGGTGAGTATCGTCTTCGCCGCGCTAATCGGCTGGCGATTCCTCGGTGAGACATTCGGCCCCGTCCGCACGATGGGCGCGCTGCTGATCGTCGCTGGAATCTTCACCATCGCAGTCGCGGGGTAGCACATACTATCGGTGGACGGGCGCCCTTTGGGCAGATTCAGCCCTGCCATTCCCGGACGGCAGGCTGAAGCCTGCTCCACCAAACATCAACCGGCGGTGTTCTGGATGTTCGTCGCCGCCTGGGCAAGGGCGGCGCAATAGCCGTCGCCGGGATAGGCCCAACGGCGTTCGGGAAGCAGGCGGCCCATGTACATCTCCGGCTGCGTGCGGACGAGATGCCGCAGGAGCGGCGCGCCATCCCAGAAGCCGATGCGCGGATCGAACCGAGCCGTGCAGTAGCGGTTCACCGGAGCGGGAAAAATGTAGGTGGCGAGATGCACGAGATGACCGAGGACGCCGTATTGCGGTGTGCGGAAGCGCAGGCCATCCGAGCCGCCCGACGCGCCGATGCCCGCGTAGTTGTTCGCATACGGGTCCACCGCGCCACCGTAGGAGCGCGATCCGGTCTCGTGAAGCATCTGCGCCCACGGCAGGAGTGGGTCCATCCCGAACTGCGGCGCGTAATACCAGTACAGTTCCGCCAACTGCCGCCAGTTCCCCGGCCCCTTCGGCCGCGGATTGAGGCTCGCCGCATAATTCGCCGCCTGCCCCACCCGCGCCCGCGGCGCACTGACGAAACTATCCTCCACCGTTACCATTGTTCAGTCCCCCTTTGAACCGCGAAGGCGCAGAGGACGCAGAGAGGGAAGAAAGATAAAGAAGAAAGAGGGGAAATCGTGCTATTCTCCTCCTCTCGTATTCTCTGTCTCTCTCTGCATCCTCCGCGTCTGTGCGGTTCGATCCGGTTTCAGTACAACTTGTCGAGATCGAGGACGTTACGCATGTCGGCGGTGCGGCCCTCGGCGAAGCAGCGGAGGTTGTGCGCGAAGAGCGCGGTGAGGCGTTCGTTCTCGCGCGCCGCCGTACTCGCGGAATGCGGGTTGATGATGACGTTCTCCATCTCCCACAGGGGGGAATCGGGCGGGAGCGGTTCCGTGCGGAAGACATCGAGCGCCGCACCGCGAATGCGACTGTGCGCGAGTGCGTCCGTCAAGGCTGCCTCGTCCAGCAGTTGGCCACGACCGATGTTGACGACAATCGCGTTCGGCCTAAGGAGCGCGATCATCTCCGCCGAGAGGATATTCTCCGTCTCGTCCGTGTGCGGCGCGCAGAGAACGACGGCGTCGGCGCGCTTCAGGGCATCAGGCAATCCGGCACGATCGGTCGCCTCGTCGAAGTGCGGGTACTCCCGGCCCGTGCCGATAGCAACGGTATGCATATCGAAGCCATGCGCCCGCCGCGCCACTGCCTGCCCGATCTTGCCCGGCCCGATGACGACGAGCACCGCATCCGTCAGTTCACCCGAGTCGTAGCGCGCCCAGTGGTGTGCCGCCTTCTCGCGCAGCAGGTACGGCCCCTCCTTGACGAAATGGAGAATGCCGTAGATGGCGAATTCGGACATCGGCCCGGCATGCGTGCCGCTCGCGGTGGTGATAATCAGATCATCCGCCTTCGTGACGCCGAGCCGCCGCATCCCCATCCCGACACCCGATGACGTCGTGCCGATCCAGCGAACCTTCGGCGCGTATTGGCGGGGATGGACGCCCGCGCGCCGATCCACATCCCACAGTGCGTCCGCCTCGCGCAAGAGCGCCGCCCACGCGGCCTGCTGCTCCGGCGTGCGTTTCCATTCCGGCGGGCCGTCGTGATCGGCGTTGTAGCGCATCGGCGGCAGCAGGTCAGGTTCGTACCGAATCGCCACATGCTTCGGCGCGTCGGCACGAAGCGTCGTGACATGCTCCGCTTCGAGCGGCGAAGCGATCACGACGGTGAGCGGCTGGTTGATTGTCACGCTTTCCTCCCTGTGTGAACGTACATTTGCATTGATGGTACCGAGCGACCGGCATCACGTCAAACCAGCCCCGATTGCACCTGCGCCGGGATCAGCGGGGCATACGCACCGGTGAATCGAAACCGGGGACAAATTATCCGTGGAAACGTGGCGAGCGCCAGCCGGTTCATCAGCCTGCGAGAAAAGCCGCAGGTTGAAGCCGACGCTGCCACGGAGCCCTGATTAGTGCTCCGTGCCGAGATACGTCGTCGGCAATGCGTTCTCCGTCACACTGTCGCCGTGGCGTTCGACGCGATAGGCGCGCGCGTTCGGGCGGGAACTGATCGCCGCGTGGAGGGCGCCGTCAACGAAGTGCAAGCCGACGCCATCATCGGCGGCGTAGCCATCCTCGATCGTGCCACTGGCGATCAGCCGGTGATAGGTCGGGCGGCGCTCCGGCTCGCCGTCGTAGTGCGGCGAGTTGCTGCCGGGCAGGAAGCCGAGACAGGTAATCGGCGTCAGCGGGCCGAACCGGGAATCGGTCGTCCCCTGCCCGAACCAGCAGATCGCACCCGCGCTGACGCCACCGAGAATGATCCCCCGCTCGTATGCGTCGCGCATGATCGTGTCCACGCCCCAGTCACGCCAGAGCGCGAGCAGGTTCTTCGTGCTGCCGCCACCGACGTAGATCGCGTCCTGCGCCAGTAGCAATGCCGCAAGATCGTTCATGGAAGGCTTGTAGAGCGCGAGGTGCGTCGGCGTGCAATCGAGCCGCCCGGCGGCATCGTAGAAACGGTCAATGCCCGTCTGCGCATCGCCACTCGCCGTGCCGAGATAACAGACCTTTGGCGACGCAACCTTCGTCAGGTCAAGCATATATTTTTCTAACAGCAGACCGTCCGGTTCCACCGACAAGCCCGCGCCACCGATCGCCACAATCTGCTTCGTCATGCCCACCTCCATCTTCGTTTTCGACTCTGGCTCCGACTATCAGATCCGGCGCTATGGATCTCCGTTACGATGCAGTGTATCAGCCTACATCCTCAGCCATCCTGCACGCGGCATGATATGGCGGGCAGGGCATTGCCAGCCGGACTGTTTCTGATGAGAATGACAGTCATACTGATTGGAAACTGGGATGCACCGGGAAGGTACGAGCGGGTGAAGATTACCGACATCGAGTGCTATGCGATACGGCTGCCGCTCATCACGCCGTTCATCATCTCCTACGGGACCTATTCGCATGTCGAGAGCGTCTTCGTGCGGCTGACGACCGATACGGGTCTCGTCGGCTGGGGTGAGGCGACGCCGGATCCATACGTGACGGGCGAGAGTTGGGCCAGTACGCACGCGCTGCTCCGGCATGATCTCCTGCCACTGCTCCGCGATCAGAATCCGCTCGCCCGCGAGGCGATCCACGCGCGCCTCGACGGATTGGTGACGGGCGCGCCGAGTGCGAAAGCGGCGATTGACCTCGCCGTCTGGGACATCGCGGGCAAACACGCGGGAGTCTCCATCGCGACGCTGCTTGGCGGGCCGGTGCGGGAGTCACTAATCTGGCACGCGACACTCTCCATTGGAGACCCGGCGGCGATGGCGCGGGAAGCGGCGGCAGCGGTTGCGGCGGGACACGCCGAGATCAAGATGAAAGTCGGCGCGGCACGGCTTCAGGACGACGTAGACCGCATCATGGCGGTGCGCGCGGCGGTCGGCCCGGACGCTACACTCATGGTGGACGCCAATCAGGGGTGGCGGGACCCCGCGACGGCGATCCGCGCGATCGCTGCCATCGCGCCCGCCGCGCCTGTCTGGATTGAGCAACCGATCCGTGCCGACGATTTCGCCGGCCTGGCTGATGTTCGCCGCGCTACCGGCATCGCACAGATGGCGGACGAGGGCGTCCACGGCGCGCGGGACTGCTTGCGGATCGTCGAATTGCGCGCGGCGGACCTGATTAACGTCAAACTGATGAAGACGGGCGGCATCACCGGGGCGATGCGGCTGATCGCCGTCTGCGAGGCGGCCGGGCTACGCTGTATGGTTGGCTCAATGGTCGAGAGCACGATCGCGACGGCGGCGGGCGTGCAGATTGCGCTGGCGCGGCAGGTGGTGGTGGCGAACGGGCTGGTCGGCCCGGTGATGCTGCGCGAAGACCTCGCCACCGGCTTGACATACGCCGAGGGCGCCATTCACATGGACCCGACCGCCCCCGGCCTCGGCATCGTCGTGGATGAGGAGCGCGTCGCCCGCTTCGCGGCGAGGACTGAGCGCTGAGGGCTGAGGAGGAGGGCATTCGGTGACGAACGATGCGCAGGACGCTGACCCTGGGATGATCGCCGTGGAGCGCTGCCCCGTCTGCGGGACATTGATGACGGCGGAACGGGCCGGGCCGATCCGCTTCGCCAACCCGGCGCAGCGGATGATCCTGCCGGACGCCCAGATCAGCGGCGGTCAGTCCGTCACACGGATGCAGTGCGAGAACGGCCACACCTTCTGGGCTATCGAAGACGAGGAAGAGGAGTGATTCATCGTGGTGGAGTACGTTGTGAGACAAATTCAGTGGCGGCAGGCTGAAGCCCGCCACCGAGAAGACCGATGCAGTCAGCGGTGACAGAGCCTATTCCACCGAATCTCCGTATCGCGATGTGCGAAACGGTTGCGGACTTTCATGTCTGCGAAGATCTCCAACTGGCGGTCTGGGAGGGGAGCGAGCGAGAAATCGTACCGTATGACATCCTGCGCGCCATCGTCCATGCGGGCGGGACGGTCATCGGCGCGTGGAGCGGCGAGCAGATGGTCGGCATGGCGCTCAGTTTCGTCGCGTGGGGCGCGGCGGGTGCATACCATCACTCACATCTGCTCGGCGTGCTGTCGGCATATCGCCGCTGGGGCGTCGGCTGGCGGCTGAAGATGGCGCAGCGCGATTTTGTGCTCGCGCAGGGGCTGACTCTCATGACGTGGACCTTCGACCCGCTCGAATCAGCGAACGCGCACCTGAACTTCGCCAAACTTGGTGGTATCAGCCGAGCCTATCTGCCGGACTTCTACGGCGCGATGCCCGAAGCGCTCAATGCCGGGATGCCGAGCGACCGCCTGCTCGTCGAATGGCATCTCGACACGCCGCATGTCCTCGGTCGCCTCGCTACTGCCGAGAGCAGCGCCACCTTCGGCCCCCTCGTCAGCGCGGAATCCCTCGATACCCCTTACCTCCTCCGCATGGCCGATGACGGTTCCCCGCTCACTCTTCCTTCCCGTGGAAGGGAGGAGGCAGAGCGGTTAGAGAGATACCGCATCGAAATTCCCGCGAGCATACAGGCGATCAAAGCGGCCGATCCCGCCCGCGCTCTCGCCTGGCGGCTGGCGACGCGCGACGCCTTCACCGACGCCCTCGCACGCGGCTATCTGGCCACCAATTATCGCGCCCCCCGCTTCCACCGCCCGGAGTGTGGTTGCTACCTACTCTCCCAGCCCGTACCGGATCAAGAATAATCATCTCATCCGCTCGGTATGCGATGGGGCAAACGCGGACGTTAAAATCCCCCGCCGCCGAGCAGTTTGCCGGACCAGCCGATTACCCAGGGCGCGACACCCGCGATGATCGTGACGAGCGTGACGGCGATCAGCGTGAGGAGCAGCAGCGGTGACGCCTGAACGGTCGCCATTGGTGCATCCGACTCCCCTTCCCTTCGAGGGAACGGGCTGGGGGGTAGGATGGCGAGGAAAACGCGGACATAGGCGGCGACCGTTGCGACGCTGGCGAGAGCGGCGACAAAGACGACCCATGCGTTGACGCCATTGAGCGCGGCGGTGAGCAGGGCCAATTTCCCCGCGAACCCTGCCGTCGGCGGGATACCGCCGAGGGAGAGGAGCGCGATGATCAACGCGAAGGCGACGCCGCGATGGCGCGTCATCAGCCCACCGAGCGCGGGAAGCGTCCGATCATCACTGCCGGGCTGACGGACAATACCGAGCACCGTGACGAGCGCACCCGTCGCCGCCGCATACGCGACGAGGCCGAGAAAGGCGGCGCGCGCTCCCGCGCCGCTGCCCGTCGCCAGCGCGAGGACGACGAGGCCGATCTGCGCGATGCCTGAGTAGGCAATCAGCCGCCCCATCTCCCGCTGCAAGAGCACGCCGATGCTCCCGACGAGCACCGTCACCAGCGCGACCGCCGCGACCATCGGCCCCCAGTACGGTTGCAGGCCCGGCGCCGCGCCGTACAGCAGCCGTACGAACGCCGCGATCACCGCGACCTTTGTGCCGACCGCGAGGATGACAAGCACCGGCGTTGGCGCGCCCGAATAGGCATCCGGCGCCCACTGATGGAAGGGAACGAGCGCCAGTTTGAAACCGAGACCCGTCAGCACGAGCGACAGCCCGACGAGCAGGAGCGGCAGCGTGCCGCCACTCTTCTGTATCGCGACCGCCGCAATCGCGCTGAACGCCGTTGAGCCAACCGCGCCGTAGACGAGCGCCGTACCATACGCCTGAATCGCCAGCGCGACGACGCCGAGCAGGAAGTAACGGAGCGCCGTCTCCCGCCCGCGCGGGAAGCCCGCGAGCAGATAGAGCGGCAGCGCGAGCAGTTCGATACCGATCAGCAGCACGAGCAGATCGGACGCGACCGCCAATACGAGCATCCCACCCGCCGCGAAGAGCAGCAGCGCCTCGTAGTCACCGCTCTCCCACCGCTCGCGCGTGCCATAGGGCAACGAGAGAAGCGCCGTGACGATCACCGTCGCCATGCCAAGCAACCCGAAGGCGACGGCGAGCGGGTCCACCGTCGCCGTCCCGCCGAAGGTTGTCCGTGCCTCTCGCCAGCCCCAGAGGATCAGCCCGCATGCGGCGAGCAGGCCAACGACCGTCAACGCCGTCGCGACGACCCGTTGCCGGGGCGCGAGCGCCGAGAGCGTGAGCAGCAGCACCGCCGTCACCGCCAGCGCGATGAGCGGCGAGAGCATCATGTAGGGAACAGTCATGGACCTACCTCCCCAGCCCCCTTCCCGCGAGGAAGGGGGAGCGAGTCTCTGAAAGACCCAGGCATTATGTGGAACGCACAGCCTTCAGATGCGTCACCCCTTCCTCGCGGGAAGGGGCCGGGGGTTAGGTCGTTCACGTTCCTCGCACCAGCAGATAGATCGCGAGGATGAACGCGCCCGTCGCCAGCCCACCGACGTAGCGATGCAGGTTCGCATGCCGCAGCGGCACGAGGAAGGGAATACTCTCGGTACTCCCTCCGATTCCCCCTTCCCTCGGAGGAAAGGGGGCTAGAGGGCTAGGACTTCCCTGCGCGTAATCCGCCAGCGTCACAATTGGTCGAACGACGATCACGCGCACGATGGCATCGAGACCCATGCCGCCGAGCAGCCAGCGTTGCACGCCCGCGCCACTCGCCAGTAATCTGTGCCGCCGCTCCGGATTTATCACAAGCGCCCAGGTGATTGCCGCCGCGATCAGGGCGACGAGCGTGCTGATGGCCGCACTCTGCGCCTTGATCGTGACGATTTCGCCACCGAGGCGCGGTACGAGGAAGCGCTGCACGGGAAGGTATCCGGCGATCACCGCCAGGATCGCCAGTATCCACTGCGGCACAGTCATCACCGGGCCGGGCGGATGGAGGTGCGCCGCATTCGCCGGGCCGAGAAAGGTGCGGACGAAGGCGCGCGTCACGTAGGCCGCCGTCAGGGCGGAGATGGCGAGCGCCGCGAGGTAGGGTAGAACGCCATGCCTGCGGGAGACATCCACAATCGCATCCTTGGAGAAGAAGCCGGACAGCCCTGGCGTCCCGGCGAGGGCGAGCGCGCCGATGGCAAAGGCAATCGTTGTTTGCGGCAAACGTCGCGCCAGCCCACCCATGCCATCAAGGAGTTCCTCACCATCCAGCGCGTGGATCACCGAACCGGCAGCGAGAAAAAGGACCGCCTTGAACGCCGCGTGCGTTGCCAGATGGAAGGCGGCGACCGCCGTCGCGTTCATGCCAATCGCAAAGACCATCAGGCCGAGTTGCGAGACCGTCGAGTAGGCGAGGACGCGCTTCAGGTTCGGCTGGACGAGCGCGCAGCAGCCACCATACAGCCCGGTCAGCGCGCCAATCGTCGCGACCAATCCGTTGAGATTGCTCCGGTCAATCACCGGGAAGAGGCGGATGAGCAAGTAGATGCCCGCCGCGACCATAGTCGCTGCGTGAATCAGCGCCGATACGGGCGTCGGGCCGGCCATCGCGTCCGGCAGCCAGGCGGAGAGCGGCAACTGCGCAGACTTCGCACCCGCCGCCAGCAGCAATCCGATCACCGCGACAATCGCCCACGATTGCGGCAGATTGGCGACCTGCGCATTGATCGCCGCCATATCGAGCGTGCCGAGTTTGTGGATAAAGACCGCCATCGCGACGATCAGACCGATGTCGCCAACGATGTTATAGAGGAACGCCTTGCGCCCGGCGGCGACCGTTCCCGCGCGGTCATACCAGAAGGCGACGAGCAGGGCCGACGCGATGCCGACGCCGATCCAGCCCACCGCGAGGAGCGGCACCGAATCGGCCAACGTCAGCAGGAGCATCGCGGCGATAAAGCCGTTCAGTTCGGCGAAGAAGCGGGTGTAGCCAGGGTCGCCTGCCATGTAGCCGACCGCATAGAGATGAATCAGCCCGCCGACGCCTGTGACGATCAGGGCGAGCAGGGCGGCGAGCGGATCAAAGAGCAACCGTGCCTGGAGGTTGAAATCCCCCAGTGCGAGCCATGTCCACCCGCTGGAAACGCGCACCCGGCTCCCCGCCGCGAGGCCGACAAGATCGCTGAAGGCAAGCAAGACGAGGAAAAAACTGATAAAGACGCTGATGCACGCCAACGCGCCAATTGCGCGTTCGCTCCACCGCGCGCCGACAACCACCAGCACAATGCAACTGACGAGCGGCGCCGCCACCGCGATCCAGAGCAGGTTCACCACCGCTTCACACCCCGCAATCGTCTCACACCAAACGGAAACGGGATCTGAACCGCGAAGGCGCGAAGAGCGCGAAGGAGACACAAAGAAGACAGCGGGGATTCGTTCATATCGCTCTCTTCTCTCTTCTTTGCGTCCTTCGCGTCTTCGCGCCTTCGCGGTTCAATCGGTTTCTTACGGGGCCGGAGCATAGCATAAGTTCGTGCATTTTCAAACAATCGGTTGCCGCTCGTGATGCGCGATCGCATTGCGCAGAAAATTTGCGGTCGGTTTACACCCTTTTTACGCCGCTTTCAGCACGCCTTCAGGTTGGCAGACCATACTAGGCAACGACGGATCGGAGCGACCGGCGGTGACGGTCGAACGGATAAACAGGAAGCCGCACCCACCTGCCACACATCCGGCGCCAATGGTCGCTCCTTTTCGTCATTTTTCTATCACCTTTCCTCACCCACAGGATCGTGCATCAGCACATACAATTCGCCTTTTCGCAGAGATCGGACAGATGTGATGGCAACCGCCATGCCAGTCAAAGAGTGCCAATCCCATTGGCTCCCCTGGCGTATCGCGGTGCCGGTTCTCACGCTTTTGTTCGTACTGTTTCCCGCCATTATGACTTTCCCCGGCCATGAAGAGGCACGCGCGTCCATCGCCGCGACGCCGGCCGTACCGGTGCAGATGGGCGTTCAGGAAACCTGCCCGCCTGCGGATCTCTGCGTCGCTGTTGCGGTTGAGCAGGCGCTTCCGCGCCTTCCCGTTCCGCCGCTTCTGCTCTTCGGGGTCGTCCTTCTTTTCTTCGCCATGCGGCGGCAGTATCACATGCCCACGTATCAATCTGACTGGTGGTGGCCGCCCGCCCAACGCAGAGCGCTCTTGCAGGTTTTCCTTATCTGATACCCCGCTCGCCGAATGATCGCTTGCACGCCGTGTGCGCGTGCGGGCACGTCGGCTGCTGCCCACTTGAGCGGCAGCCATGCGCGATACCGGAATCGGTAAGGAGCCTCATCATGAAGCGGAAATCTTTCGTCGTGCGTGCGCTTGGCACGCTCGTCGCGACCGTCGCTCTTGTCATTGTCGCCGCGTTTGTCCTCTTTCCCCTCGGCGCACAGGGGAAGTTACCGGGGCAGGCGCATCCCACGGCAATCCCCGTAACGCCTTTCGCGAACGTCAATACCACCGTGCCGACAGGAACCACCGTCGCGGCCGCTCCCCCCGCAACCGGCGCCATCCTACCAGCGACCACAACGGCCACCACCGACGGGCCATCCGGCGCGACCACCTACGCGGTCAACGCGGATCAGTCTCAGGCGAAGGTGACGGTCAATGAAAAACTCGCCTTTCTGCCCTCCAATAGCGACGCTGTGCTGACGACCAACGCCATGCAGGGGCAGATCGTACTCGGCGCGGACGGCAAGCCGTCGGACGGCTCGAAGATTCAGGTGGATCTGCGCACCCTCAAGAGCGATCAAACGATGCGCGACAACTACATCCGGCAGACGACGTTGCAATCGGATACCTATCCCCTCGCCGAGTTCGTTATCACCGGTGCGGATGGCCTGAATGGTCCGATGCAGAACGGACAGCAGACGACGTTCAAATTGCTCGGCACCATGACGATCCACGGCGTGACGAAGCCAGTCACATTCGATACGGCCGCGACGATGAACGGTGGCACGCTCACCGGCACAGCGACGACGGCGTTCACCTTCGAGGATTTCGGCATGACCCCATCCAACAAGGCGAATATCGTGACGGTGAATGACCTGATTACCCTCCAGATGACGATTACCGCCACCAGGAGCGCATAGCGCCGAAAACCTAACCCCCGGCCCCCTTCCCACGAGGAAGGGGGTGACTCATCGCACTATCGGGATGTTCTGCTCAACGCCTCGACCCCGCAGGGGCTCATTCCCCCTTCCCGCGAGGAAGGGGGCCGGGGGTTAGGTTCCCTATTCTCCCGAAATCGCGCATCGCGCTTGTGCATGTTGTTGTCCAGCGATTCCGTCACTCTAATTGTTCAGCGATTCTGTCCTGTCGCTGTTGATAGCCCCGTTTCCATGGATGATTTGTCCCCGGTTTCCCGTCGTTTCCGCGTGGGATGACCCGCTCCGGTCGCGGCGATAGGCGCGGCAATGCGCTCGCCGCCGAAGCGCACCGTGTTGTCCATCCCGACCGTCCGCTGATACTTGAAACAGAAGAGCGTGTCGAGGTCCGTTTCCGCCTCCATTGCGCGGGAGCAGGCTCCTTCCTCTGCCGCTGG
>JALYUS010000533.1 GCA_030853625.1 Chloroflexota bacterium | reverse complement strand
CGCGCCCCATCGCGTCCACGAACGCATCGTGGAGCGTGCGGACGAGCGGATGATCCGCCGCGATCTCCGCCGTGCCGAACTGCGCGCCGTACCACACCAATTCCGGCGGATGCGCGCGAAGCCACGGGTCATTCTCTGCGGCGTCGGTCAGGGTGCGGGCGAAACCGGCCCGCACCGCCTCCATATCCTCGCCGGGGAGGATGCCGAACCGTCCCTCCGCCACCAGCGTCTCCGGAACGGACGAGGGCCAGTTACCGGCTTCGAGCCGCCCGACGTTGAAAGGAAACTTGTTCGGGAGATGCGCGTAGAGCGGATGATGGACGGTCCGGTTCCGCTCCGCTTCGAGCGCGAGCAGTGCGGCATGGAGCGGGTACCAGTGTTCGAGTGCGCTCTCACCCTCGTAGCGCAACGCGGCATGTGCCGAGCGGCCATGGACCGTGATGCGGAACATCAGGCAGCCGCCTCCGGCGGGCGTGATGTTCAGTTGCGTCGGCTCCGCGATCAAAACGCCGTCCGCGACATGACCGCGCAGGACTGCCGCAAGCGTTCCCGCCCCGCCGCTCTCCTCCGCGATTACGGACTGCACCATCACATCACCCCGAAGGCGCACGCCCGCCGCCTGAATCGCCCGGATCGCCCCGATTCCCGCGATCAGTCCGCCCTTCATGTCGGTCGAGCCGCGCCCATAGATGCGGCCGTCCGCCCGCGTCGCGCCGAAGGGCGGGTATGTCCAGGCTGCCTCATCACCGGCAGGCACGACATCACTATGCCCATTGATGGCGATGGAACGGCCACCGCCCGCGCCCTTGAGAATGCCGACGACGTTCGGGCGACCGACGAACGGCGGCTCCTCCGCGACGTATTCGGGATACCCGGCAGCGCGGAAATCTTCGCGCTGCGGTTCCCACACGTCCACATCCATACCCGTCGCACGAAGCATCTCGGCCATCAGGTCTTGCACGCGCCCCTCATGCCCCGTGATGCTCGGGCGCTGCACAGCGGCCTGAATGCGGGCGACGGTCGGCTCGAACTCCGCTTCGACCGCCGCGATGACCCGTTGCTCAGTTTCCGAATACACGCGTCTTTCTCCTCCGTCCCGGCAGTGTACCTTAAAAGGAAGCAGCGAGAAGAGTCTCTTCTCGCTGCTTCGAATGCAAAACGTCGTTGCTGTTACGGGTTGGCGGGGTCGCCCTTTTGGCAGTTGCCATGGGAATCTGCTTCGCAGACTTGCCCATTTGCGGCCCGTGTGTACGTATCGAAGCTACCGCCGCGCACATCGTAGACGATCGGGTTGCCGTTGTTGTCAACGCCGACGATCGGCCCTGCCGCCGTATAGCCGAGCGTGCCACATCCACCTGCGGCGCAGTTACCATATATCTGTCCAGGGCCGTAGACCTGTCCAGCGCAACCGTAGAATGCACAATTGCCGTAGTTAATCGGCACGCCGCAGCCATTGGCAACGTTGCAGAAGACGCCATTGTTCGGGATGCCGCAGCCATTGGCATCGCAAACCGTGCCGGCGGGATAGCAGGCATTTGCGGTGCAGACAGCGTTCGTGCCGCAGGAGGGATCGGCACAGGTGATCGGATTGACGGCCGTCCCGTTGTTGGCGAAGCCGGGGCTTGTGACGTAGACGATCGAGTTCCCGCCCTGACCGGCGGGCTGCGTGACTAGTCCGTTGCCATCCGCCGCGACCGGTGCGGCGAGGGCAAGCATGAGCATCACGAACAGCGTACCGGTAATACCGGCCGCAAACCAACGGCGCATTTGACTATTTCTCACGAAGTCCTCCTAGCAGTGTGACTGAACACCCACGCATCGTCGCGAATCGTTCTCAGTATACACGAAGGAACAACGTTTGCGTTTGCATAATTGCAAAAAAAGTGTTGCATGTTTTGGGTGGGAGCCGCTGGCAACGTCCAAAAACAATTTGCCCGATCTACGAGAGCCGCCGGGTCCTTCCAAAGGCGGCATCGCGGATGCGCCCAAGCGGGCCGGATGCAGCCGCAGTCACTTTCCGCGCCGCAAACGTCGTCTCAACCGGGCGATGATCCGCATCGCCCGCGAAGGGCGAATCAGGCCCGACAGTCTGGAAGAGTTCTTCGGCGATCACCGCCTTTTCCGGCTCCGCGATCACATGGCGGATGAATTCGTCCACTGCGGGATTGTAGCGTGGCAGCGAGTCGTAGTCATCGAGGAGCGACTCAAAGAGCACGTACTTGCGATCGCCAATCCAGCCGCGCGCGATTTGCATGAATGGCAGTAACAGGACGAGGCAGCCGAAACCGAGAGATTGATAGACCGTTGTGGCGCGCGGCAGGATGAAGCCGATGAGGACGCCCCCGACAATCACCATCCCGACCCAGAGAAAGAAGCGGCGCGGCGCGACTGCCCATGTCCGCCGCCGCATCAAGGGAGCGAGACGCAGGTCGTAGCGCGCGAGAGCGAGCATGCGATATTCGCCCGCCGCGTCCTCCTCCGGCAGCACGAGCGCGAAGCGCGCCCACGGCGGATAATAGACCCGCGACAGCATCACGCCGATAAAGAGCAGCCATTCGCCTGTCAGCAGCGCCGGTTGCCGCAGAGCAATCGGCAATGTGCCGAGGAACGCGACAACGAGGGCGGCAATGGTGAGCGGGATATTGCCACGCACGCTCGCCCGGAAAAACCAGCCGAGTTCCGCGCGCGGCTTCGGAATCCGGTATTCCTGCCCGCGCTCGGTAAAGGTAACGGAGTAGGTCGCCGCGAGCAGTCGGCCGAGGTCTTTAAGTGCGCCGCTGTCCCGCTCCCACCCAGGTGGCAACGCCTCGTGCGCCAGTATCCCCTCGATCCGGCGGCGCACGGTCGCGCTCTCCGGCGCATCGCTGTACACCGGCGGCCCATCGAGCGGCAGCGTCAGGAGGGGGATCGCGCTCTGTGCGTCGCGATAGATGGTGAGCGTCGGTGCGGTGATGGGCGGCGCGGTGGTTGCGGTCATGTGCGGAGCGCGATCCTTCCCACGAAAAAGCGTGACCCGCGCCGGGCCACGCTCGCATTGTACCGCAGATCGCGCCGCGTCAGCGTCAGGCATGCACCTCGGAACCGTCCACGCCGACGAACGTCACCTGATCGAGCAAGTCATCGAGGCGCGCCGGATCGCGGACGATCTGCATCGCGCGCATCTTCGTCTCGGTTGGCATCTGGAGTGTGTACTGCGTGCCGCGAACCGTGACGGACGACGGCAGCGTGCCGCTCTCCTCCGCCTTCATCGCGACCTCCTGCTTGAGGTCCTCAAAACTCGCACTCGCCATGATTGCGCCTCCTTTGCCCTTTGCCGTGAATGCTGCATGCCACGCACATGAGTATGCAGAGTGCGTGCCACGGAAAGTTATGCATGCATGAGAAACAGACTGAACGTTACGGCCGCTTGCGACCCGTCCCAAACCCGGCTACGATGCGCGCGACGGCAACAACCGAACAATGCGCTTCGTGGGAGGAGTAGGGGGAATGACAGAGCACGAGAACGGTTCCGCGCCGACCGTGGAAGACCACGACGGCGTTTCCTGCATTCGGGGCAGCGAGAACGTCCGCAATTGGAACAATATCAACTACGCGCTTGGTCTCTCCGGCAAGAATACGAAGGCGGAACATCTCTCGATGAACGTCGCCACCGTGCCGCCTGGCGGTGTCGCCTATGCCCATATCCATGACGGTTTCGAGGTGATGCTCTATATCCTGCACGGACACGTCCGCCACGAATATGGCGAGGGATGCAGGAAGGTCATTGAGAACAAGGCGGGCGATTTCATTTTCATCGAGCCGGGCGTCCCGCACGAAGTCTTCAACATGAGCGATACCGAACCGATCGTCGCGGTTGTCGCGCGCTCCGCCGCCGATGAATGGGACAAGATCATCCCCTACGACCGC
>JALYUS010000522.1 GCA_030853625.1 Chloroflexota bacterium | reverse complement strand
CCACAGGCGGCCGCGACGACTGCCAGCGGCGCGGCAACGAGCGCGGCGCCCGCCGTCAATGCCGCCGCGACAACCGTGACCGGCGCAGCGACGAGCGCCGTCCCCACCGTCGCGGCTGCGGCAACCGCCAGCGCAACGACTGTTAACAGCATCGCGACGACGATCACCGGCGCGGCGACGAGCGCCGCCCCGACGGTCAATGCGGCGACGACCGCCGTGACGGGGACCGTGGCAGCGAGCGGTTCAGCGGTTGCCGCCGGGCCGTACACGGGCAAGAAATTGAACGTCGCCTATGTCGTCAACGGGAACTTGGGGGACAAATCCTTTTTTGATTCCGGGCAGCGTGGCATGGATCGGGCGAAAGCCGAACTCGGCATGACCGTTAAGACGATTGAGTTGGGGACCGACCAGAATAAATGGGGCCCCGGATTGGCTTCCGCAGCAGACGGAAACTACGATGTCATCATCTGCGGCACGTTCCAGATGGAGCAATACATCAGCGAGACCGCCGCGAAGGCGACGAACAAGAAGTTCATCTTCTTCGACGATACGGTGGATTACAGCAAAGGCTTCCAGAACGTCTACTCCGTGATGTACAAACAGAATGAGGGTTCATACCTCGCGGGGTACATGGCGGGTTCAATGGTGCAGAGCAGTGACGCGAATGTGCAGAAGGGGACAGGCGGCGGCAAGAAGGTCGGTTTCCTCGGAGGCGATAACATCCCGGTTATCAATGACTTCCTTGCCGGGTACAAACAGGGTGCTAAGGATGGTGGGCTGAAGGATACGGATATTCTCATTTCCTATATCTCCGGGGCAACCGCGTTCTCTGATCCGGCGAAGGGCAAGGAACTGACGCTCGCGATGTATAGTCAGGGCGCGGGTATTGCGTTCAACGTGGCCGGTGATTCCGGGCTTGGTCTCCTCGATGCCGGTGGGCAGGCGAAGCGCTTCACGATTGGCGTGGATTCCGATCAGTATGCGCTCCTCAAAGACTCCAAGCCGGATCAAGCGCAGTGGATTGTCACCTCCGTGCAGAAGCGCGTTGATAACTCGCTCTATCGTGCGCTCCGGCTCGCGGGTGAGGGCACACTGAAGTATGGCGCGCCGGAAGCGATCGGCCTCAGCGCGGGTGGCGTGGAACTGGCGGATAACGACAACTACAAGAAACTTGTCCCGCAGGCGATCCGCGATAGCGTCGCCGCGAAGTCCGCGCAGATCGCCAGCGGCGCGCTTAAGGTGGATACGGCGATCAAATAAGGGGAACCTAACCCCCCGGCCCCCTTCCCTAAAAAGAAGGGGGAGAGGGAGCGTCGTAGGACGATCACGCCTCAGCGTGATCGCCCGGATCCCCCTCCTTTTAGGGAGGGGGCAGGGGGCAGGTAGTGTCCTTCGTCCTCGAAACGCGCGGGATCACGAAGCGGTACCCGAATGGGGTGCTCGCGAACGATCATGTGGATTTGCGCGTTCGCAGGGGCGAAATCCACGCGCTCGTTGGGGAGAATGGTGCGGGCAAGACAACGCTGATGAAGGCGCTCTACGGCCTGGAGCAGCCGGACAGCGGGCAAATCCTGCTCAACGGCCAGCCGACGACGATCCCCAACCCGGATACGGCGATCCGGCACGGCATCGGCATGGTGCATCAGCACTTTATGCTCATTCCGTCACTGACGATTGCCGAGAATATCATCCTCGGTCGCGAGCCAACGACGCGCGGCGTCATCGCGCACGGTGAAGCCGGCCGCATCACGCGGGCGCTCAGTGAGCAGTACGGCCTGCATGTGGACCCGGAGGCACGCGTGGATGTCATCCCGGTCGGCGAGCGGCAGCGCGTCGAAATTCTCAAGACGCTCTATCGCGGCGCGGAAATCCTCATCCTCGACGAACCGACCGCTGTGCTGACGCCGCAGGAGACGAATGACCTCTTTCGCGCCGTTCGATCACTCGTCGCGCAAGGGAAGACGGTCATCTTCATCACGCACAAACTGCGCGAGGTGAAAGAAATTTCCGACAATGTCACGGTCATGCGGCGCGGCAAAGTGGTTGGGACGGTGCGCACGGCGGACGTCACGCGGGAGGAGATCGCGCGGATGATGATCGGGCGCGAAGTGTTGGACCGCACGCGCAAGGACGCGGTGGCGCGCGGCCCGCTCGTGTTGGCAGCGACGAACCTCAACTACGTGACACCGGACGGCAAACGCGCGCTGTCGGATGTCTCGCTCCAGGCCTATGCCGGTGAAATTCTCGGTATCGCGGGCGTGGAAGGGAACGGGCAAACGGAACTGATCGAAGTGCTCGCGGGCCTGACCCTCCCCGCCGCAGGGACCATCATCGTTAACGGCAAGGAGATCACCGGTCGTGGTGCGCGGGGAACGCGCGAGGCGGGCGTGTCACATATCCCTGAAGATCGGCTCGAACTCGGCCTGGCGGCGGACGCGAGCATCGAAGAAAACCTGATCGTTGATCGCTACTACCGCGCGCCGTTCTCGCGCGGCGGCTTCCTGAATTTCAAGGCGGAAGCGGAGAATGCGCGGCAGGCGATTGCCGACTTCGATGTGCGCACGCCGGACGCGAAAGTGACCGCGCGTAGTCTCTCCGGCGGTAACATGCAGAAACTCGTCGTCGCGCGGGAACTCTCGGCGCATCCGAACCTGCTGCTCGCCGCCCAACCAACGCGCGGCATTGACATCGGCGCGACCGAACTCGTCCACCGGCAACTGATCGCGGCGCGGGACGCGGGGACGGCGGTGATCCTCGTCTCGGCGGACCTCGGCGAGGTGATGGCGCTTTCCGACCGCCTCGCGGTGATGTATAACGGCGAAATCGTCGCGCTCTTCACCGATGTGCCAGCCCTCACCGAGGAAGAGTTAGGCTACTATATGCTTGGCGTCAAGCGAGCAACGAGCAACGGGCAATGAGCAATGAGGAAACCAACTCCCACTCATTGCTCATTGCTCGTTGCTCGTTGCCGAAGGAGCGGAGCGACGCATGAAACAGCGGGCCGTACTGCTGGAAGTGGCGCGGGTGGTGATCGTCGTGGCGGTGGCGCTCGCGATCAGTTTCCTCGTCATCCTCGTTGTCTCGAAGCAGCCGGGCGAGGCGTTCAAGGAGTTCATCACCGGCGCGGCGGGGAGCCGGAACCGGATCAGCAACTGGCTCGTCCAGGCGACGACGATGATCTTCACGGGGCTGGCGGTCGCCCTCGTCTTTCAGGCGCGGCAGTTCTCGCTCGGCGCGGAGGGGCAACTCTATCTCGGCGCGCTGATGGCGGGCGTGACGGCGCTCTATTTCCCCGGCAATGCCGTCATCGTCGCCACAATGGCGATCATCGCTGCCATCCTCGCCGGCTTTCTCTATGGCCTGATCCCTGGCTACCTCAAAGCGTACTTCGGCGCGAATGAAATCGTCTCGACGCTGATGCTCAACGCGATCGCCACAGCGGTCTATGCTTTTATCCTCGTCCAATTCCTCAAGCCGCCGCGCGCGGGGAATAATGAGTCGAAGCCTTTTACCATTTTCGGGCCGACCGGTCGGCTGCATGCCCTCATTTCCGATACACAGATTTCCGTTATCGCCATTATCGCCATTGCGG
>JALYUS010000520.1 GCA_030853625.1 Chloroflexota bacterium | reverse complement strand
CCTGCATGTGACGCAGCGCACGGCAGCAGGCTTCGTCGTGCAAGCGGACGCCGCGACGGTGAAAGCGAAGGGGAAAGACCTCGCCACGGTGAGTGGGACGTTCAGTTATCGGATCGTGGGGAAGCGGCTGGCGAAGGCGACGCTGCCGGAGATGAAGAGCGGGGAAGCGCCGAAGATGACTGTCCCGCCCGCGCTGCCCAAACCCCCAGTCGGCCCGAAGAAGCCGTAGATAGCAGCAATATCCCACATCCCACATTCAAACATCGTGTCCGCTCTTGTCCTCACAATGGCAGCACAGCGTGATAACGTGATTCGTACGGGCGGTTCACGAACCGCCCAAATGCTGTCCGGAGCCTGCCACCACCGGATTCTCTCGCGAACTGCGTGACTCCTATGAGTAATGAGGCGGAAATCGTCCCGCCTCATTACTCGCGACTCGTTACACTCTCGTCAGTCCGCAGGCACCGCCGCGAGGGATTCGACGAACTGACCGATGCGGCGGGTCGCTTCCATCAGATTCTCCATCGAGTTGGCGTACGAGAGGCGGAGGTAGCCCGCGCCGTACGCGCCGAACGCCGTCCCTGCGAGGGTGGCAACGCCCGCTTCCTGCAACAGCCGGTCGGCCATCTCGCGCTCCGAGAGGCCGGTGCCGGAAACGTTCGGGAAGGCGTAGAACGCGCCCTTCGGCAGTTCGCAGCGCACGCCGGGGATGGCGTTCAGCGCGGCGACAATCGCGTCCCGCCGCCGCCGGAACTCGGCGCGCATCGCGTCCACGGCGTCTTGCGGGCCGGTGATCGCGGCGACGCCCGCCCGCTGCGTGAACGACGCCGTGCAGGAGTTCGAGTTGACCATCAGTTTGACGATGCTCGGCGCGAGATTCGGCGGCACGATGCCGTAACCCATCCGCCAGCCCGTCATCGCGTAGGTCTTGGAGAAGCCGTCGAGGATGATCGTGCGATCCGCCATGCCCGGCTCCGCGATGATCGAGGCAGGCGTGCCCTCGTACTGGAGGCGGCAGTAAATTTCGTCTGAAAGCACCCAGAAATTGTGCTCCAGCGCCAGTTCCGCGATGGCTTTGAGGTCTTCCTTCGGGATGATGCCGCCCGTCGGGTTCGCCGGGGAGTTGATGACGAGTATCTTCGTGCGCGGCGTGATGCGCGACTTCAGGTCGTCGAGGCTGAAGGCGAAGCCCTTTTCCTCCAGCAGTGGCAGCGGCACGGCGGTCGCGCCGACGAAGTTAATCATGGATTCGTAGATTGGGAAGCCGGGATTCTGGTAGATCACCTCATCGCCCGCCTCGCAGAGGGCGAGAATCGCGTAGAACATCACCGGCTTGCCCCCCGGCGTCACGACGACCTGATCGGGCTGCACGCTGACGCCGCGACTGGTCGAGATCTCCGCAGCGATCGCGTCCCGCAACTCCGGCAGGCCCGCCGCCGGGCCGTAGTGCGTGTAGCCATCGTCCAGCGCGCGCTTCGCGGCCTCGACGATGTGCGCGGGCGTATCGAAGTCCGGCTCGCCGATTTCGAGGTGAATGACCGACCGGCCTTGCGCCTCCAGCGCCTTCGCCTTTGCCAGCACTTCAAACGCCGTCTCCGTCCCCAACCTGCTCATCGCGGACGCCAATTTCAGTTCCATGCTGCCCCCTGTTGCCGGAAGTCGCGGTTCGCCTCGCCCGGCAGTATAGCAGGTCCTTCGAGCGTGTCGTGGCGTATACTGACCGCGTCCTCACGCCGTTCGTACGGCATATCTCAGGGCGGCGGCATACCGGTATCAGTAAGCGAGCAAGCATGGACATGGCGCACTTCGATAAGCGGAACTACCCGGTCCACACGGTGCAGGAAGGCTACAGCGAATGGGCGGCCACCTACGAGGATATCGTGCTGGACGCGATGGACCTGCGCCTCTTCGCGCGCATCCGCTCGATCACCTGGGAGCGGCAACTGGTGGCGGATTTAGCGTGCGGTACGGGTCGCATCGGGGTC
Source organism: Chloroflexota bacterium (assembly GCA_030853625.1). GTDB lineage: Bacteria > Chloroflexota > Chloroflexia > Thermomicrobiales > JALYUS01 > JALYUS01. The sequence goes on along the minus strand of JALYUS010000520.1, from coordinate 7,665 downwards.
TGGCTCACGCAGCAAGGCGTCGGCGCGACCGACGGCATTGATGTGACGACCGCCATGCTGGCAGGAGCGCGCACCAAAGGCGTCTACCGGCAGCTCGTCCTCGGCGACATACGCCAGACACCATTCCACGCGGGAGCATATGACATTGTGACTGCTGCCCTGGTGGACGAACATCTGCCGGATGTGCGGCCGCTCTACGACGAGGCGGCGCGGATCACCCGACCGCGTGGCTCTTTCGTCCTCGTCGGCTATCATCCGTTCTTTCTCCTGAGTGGCATCCCGACTCACTTTAACAGCGCATCACGGGGACCGGTCACTATTGAGCGATCATGTGCGAGCGGCGTTGGCCGCTGGTTGGACCTTGCGGGAGATGCATGAAGGGCTGATTGATGACGAATGGCTGGTGCGGAAGCCCAAGTGGGCGCAGTACCTGAATCAGCCCGTCAGCTTCGCCTTCGTCTGGCAGAAGGAGTGATCTGCCCGACCAATTCGCCCGGCGGCTCTGTACCGGGTGATACACTGCTTGGCGGGCGGAGACTGTTCCGCCTACCGCTTACCGACGACTGCCTACTATGACTGAGATTCGTGACGGCCTGACAACCGGGATGCGCTACGCGGTCTATGCTCTCGGTCGGGAGTATGGACCGGAACGTGGCGCGGACAACGGGGCGGATCAGGACTTCTACCGCATCCTCCGCAAGCCGCCGTACGAGGCATACAAGGCGTATGACGTGATGCGGCACGAGTGGAATCTGGATGTCATCGCCATCTGCCCGGACCGCGCGACGATCCTTGGCGACCCGTGTTACCCGTCGCTCCTCGCCGCACCGCACCCGGTGGACTGCGTCGTCTCCTTCCTCCCCAGCCACTTCGCCTACACCCTCGCGCGGGAGATGGAGCAAACCGGGAGGCCGGTTCTCTGGCGAATGTTCGGGCCGATCATCAATGGCTTCGACGACGCCGAGCGCGACCTCTACCGCGCGGCGGGCATCCGCGTCGTCAATGGCTGCGTCCTCGCGCATTGGGATGTTACCGCGACCGGCATTCCGCGCTCCGAACTCTGGCATCACGCCTGCTACATCCACGGCTTGCGAGCGAAGAAAATACGAAGGACTGAGAGCTGAGGGCTGAGGGTTCTGCCGACTACTGACTGATTATTGCAGGCACGTCATTGGAGATGTCACATCATGGCACGCTGATTCGTCTCCTGTATGGAGCCTGTGTGAAGAGGCTCGCGGGGCAAAGCCGCGACGCGGAAATGATCCCGTAAGAAGGTGGTACACGAGAGAGGAGCGTCACATGGAACCACGAATCGCGTATGCGGATGCCGACCCAGGAGCGGTCAAGGCGATGTATGGCCTTGAGAACTATGTGCGGCACAGCGGGCTTGAACCATCCTTGCTCGAACTGGTCAAACTGCGCGCGTCGCAAATCAACGGCTGCGCATATTGCATTGACATGCACACCAAAGATGCGCGGGCGCGTGGCGAGAGCGAGCAGCGGCTCTACGCGCTCGTGGCGTGGCAGGAGACACCGTTCTACAGCGAGCGGGAGCGCGCTGCCCTGCTCTGGACGGAAGCAGTGACGCTCGTCGCCGAGGGGCATGTGCCGGACGCCATCTATGAACAGGTCCGCCGCTCGTTCACGGAAGAAGAGTTGGTGAGCCTGACGATGGCAGTCGTCGCGATCAATGGCTGGAATCGCCTCGCCATCAGTTTTCGGGCGGTGCCCGGCGACTACGAACCCGCCGAAGCGGGGCAATGACTTCGACGGGCGGAGAAGCGAGGCAGATGCATCATCAGGTCTTCCCTACACAGACGGCAACGACCGGCGGCGAAGGCGAGATGTTCAACGCGTATCGCCCCCTGCTCTTCTCGATCGCCTACCGGATGCTCGGCAGCGCGATGGATGCCGAGGATATCGTGCAGGAGGCGTTCCTCCGCTGGCAGCAGCACGATCCGGCTGCGGTCACGTCGCCGAAGTCGTACCTGACAACCGTGGTGACGCACCTCTCCATTGATTATCTGCGTTCCGCGCGCGTGCGTCGCGAGGAATACGTCGGCCAGTGGCTTCCGGAACCACTTGTCACCGACGAGCGGGCGGTTGACGCTGACCCCGTCGCGCTCGCCGAATCGCTCTCGATGGCCTTCCTGATGCTCCTGGAGCGCCTGACCCCGATCGAACGCGCCGTCTTTCTCCTGCACGAGGTCTTCGCCTATCCGTTCGACGAGATCGCATTGATCGTGGGCAAAAGCCGTGCGAACTGTCGGCAGATCGCCCTCCGTGCCCGGCGCCATCTGGGCGCGGAGCGTCCACGCTTCATCTCGCATCAGGAGGAGCAGGAGCGCCTGACGGAGCAATTCATGCGAGCCTGCACCAGCGGAGACTTGAAAGCGCTGCTTACGTTGCTCGCCGATGATGTGACCGCGTACGCGGACGGCGGTGGCAAGGTAGCCGCTGCCCGCCGCGCGATCCACGGCTCCGACCGCGTCGGGCGGTTCTTCATCGGCATCGCCGCGAAAGCGCCCCCGACGTTCTCCTTCCATATCGCCACGATCAACGGTCAACCGACGCTTCTCGGCGAGTTGGACGGATGTCCGTATGCCGTCTATGCGCTCGAAGTCGCGGCGGGGCGGATTCGGGCGATCCGTACCGTCATCAATCCCGATAAGTTGCACGGCCTCGAACGGAGGAGAGAGTACTGATGTGAGGGCGCACGCGCTTTCTCGGCATGTCAATGCTTCGTGGTACACTTCATAAGAGAAAGGTACATGGACAGCGACGGAAAGCGCGGTGGTTCGGTGGCGCACTCGGCACCCAGTACTCAGTACTCAGCACTCTCCTTCCTCCGCACGCCCGAAACCGCGCCGTACACCGACCGGCGGCACGCCGCACCCCGCACGAGCGACGATCCGCGCCCCGCCTTCGCGCATGACCGCGACCGGATCATCCATGCCGATGCCTTCCGCCGCCTGCAACACAAGACGCAGGTAATGGTCGTTTCGGAAGGCGACTTTTTCCGCACTCGGCTGACGCACACGCTGGAGACGGCGCAGATTGGCCGCGCCATCGCGACGCTCCTCGACCTCTCCGAACCGCTCACGGAGGCGATCTGCCTCGGCCACGACCTCGGTCACACGCCCTTCGGCCACACCGGCGAGACAGCCCTGAACGCCGTCCTCGCCGATCAGGGCGGCTGGGATTCCAACTTCCACTCGCTCGTCGTCGTGGAGGAGATCGAGGTCAATTACGCGGACTATCCGGGCCTTGATCTGACATGGGCCTGCCGCGAGGGAATCGCCCGCCATCAGACGCCCTTCGATCTCCCCGTTACGTCGGGCGACTACGTGCGCACCGCCCAACCCTCGCTCGAAGCGCAAGTCTGCAACCTCGCGGATGTGATTGCTTACGCGACGCACGATGTGCAGGACGCCATCGAATCGCGCATGCTCGCCCTCGCCCATCTCCAGGGATGGGCGGAGGCAAACGACTGCCGGGTCTGGCTGCGGAGCGCGGAGACGGCGCGGCGCGAGGTGCCGGACATCCAGACGCGCGAGGCGCTCTTCGTGCGGCGTATTCGGCGGCACATGATTAACTCGCTGATCAGCGACGTGCAGCGCACGTCACTCAGGCGCGTCGCGGAGTGGGAGATTGCATCGCTCGATGCGGCCCGTGCGGCGCGCGCTCCGCTGATCGGTTTCGGCGCGGAATCGGAACGGGATGTCCAGCAGTTGATCGCATTCCTGCTGGAGAATGTCTATCGCGGGCCGGTGATCGCGCGGCAGGCATACAAGGCACGGTATATTATGGAGCAACTCTTCGTCGCCCTCAGCCAGCACCGCCGTCTGCTTCCGCAGCGGTGGCGCGCGATGATTAGCCCGGCGCTCTCGCAGCAGCGCGTCGTCGCCTACTATCTCGCCTCGCTCACCGATCGCGGGGCGATTGACCTCTACAATGAACTCTTCCTGCCGAGCGAGCGCTCCCTCGGCCACCACATCTGAGCAATGAGCAATGAGCAATGGGAGGACAACATCATACCGCTCATTGCTCATTGCTCATTGCTCAGGTCAGTTCAAGCAGGGGAAAGGCGCGGTGCACGCGGCGGGCAGAGGAAGTTCTGCCGTCGCGTCGCCGTCATGAACTGCTCGATCCCGTTATGACCCGGCGGCACTTGCGAGGGTGAGAGGTCTGTCCCACCCGCATTGACACGCGCCCTGGCGAAGTTGTGCGCCGACGGCAGGAAGACGGAGAACTGCAACTTCGGCTGCTGGGAACCGTCCGGCACGTCCATCGCGGCGAAGCCCGGCCCATCCACCCGCTGGGGGACGATCGTGCCGTCCGGCGCACGCGTCGCCCGTTGGAGCGCCTGCAAGTGCCCGAGGCGATGATTCTCGTGTGCGTCGTTCAACGCGTCGCTACTGCCGTGCGCGTCGGACGGCACGACGAGGTTCGGCAGCGCCGTCGGGCCGCCCCCATTCTTGTACTGATCCGCATAGCCCGGATTAGGGATCAGATTCGAGCGGAACATCCGTTGCGCGCGCTCAACGTCGTGTACTAACGGTAGTTTGTTGTCAACGGACAGAGGAGTCGCGGGGATGTCCCGCGCCCAGGTGGTCAAGCAGCCGCTGCAAGGCAGACGGCGCGGGCAAGTCGAACCACGCCTGCCCCCAGCGCGTGAGCAGCATCCACGCCGCCAACCACGCCCGCACTGCGCGCACCGTCTCCGGCCACGAGACGCGCAGGCGCACCGCTCGCGGTCGCTCCCCCCTTTCCCCCGCCCCGCTCCCGGATTGGGTGCAGGGGTCGCGCGCTCCCCAGCATCCTCGTCCTGTTCCCTTGCGGTCGTTGCTTCCCCGCCCTGCCCTGCTGCCCACCAACAGAAGGAGAAGGCACAACAGACCACCGGCCCGTGACGGCGGATCGCCCGGTCGCTGCGCACCTGATACTGCGCCCAGCCCACGGCCTGCTTGACTTGCTTGTCACTCTGCTCCACCCCGTTGTGTACGCCATTCAACCGGGCAATCTCGGCGCGGTCGGCGGCAGGAGGGCTTGTTTGTTGCGTTCGGCAGGGAGCAGCAGCGCGGCGCGCCAGTGGCGAAACGCCTGCCGCTGCGAACGTTGGCTGACGAGCGGATCGAAATGCTGGGCGAAGGGTTCAAGGGAACCGGGGGCAGGGGAAACGGGCAAGCGGAGGGTCAGGGCACACACCTCCTCCCCGCACGCTCCCACTCCCGTGCGCTTCCGTCAACAAACTACCGCTAGGGAAGATCAGGTCGTCCGGCCGTAATCGTCCGTGATGCGAATGACATCGTCGAGGTGCGGGGTGCTGACTTCGAGGAGGATGCTATCTTCCTGTGCCTCGAAGCGGTGGATCGTGCCTGTTGGGATGTGGACGAGCATCCCCGGCAACCAGTCGAATTGCTCGTCGCCGAAGGTGAGCGTGACGTGGCCGGAGAGCAGATAGAGCGTCTCCTCTTTGATCTCGTGCTTCTGTAAACTCAGCCGCTGCCCTGCCGTAACCTCCAGTACCTTCCCGGCATATGCCCCGGTATGCGCGTACCAGATCTCCCGGCCCCATGGCTTTTCAACGATTTTCGGCTCCGCGAGCGGCCCCATGCTCCCTGCTCCTTACCCATATGAGAATCCCACTGCATGCCCATCGTACCTCATCACAGAGTGCCGTGAACGCGCAACGTAGCGCGAAGAGAGCGGTGCGGATTCGCCGGTCGAATGGATTGTCGGGCATCGGACGGCCCTTGTGTCGCTATTCCGCGACGGGCATGCCCTTTTTCTCGTTGCGTTTGCGGCGACGTTCAGCCTGCCAGCCGGTCTGTGGGGCGGTGCGGATGAAGGTCATCGCGTGCGCGAGGTAGGGAAGGAGGATTTCGACGGTCTCCTCATTCGCGCAGGGGACTTCGATCCAGTTCGCCCTGGTGCGATCCGCACCAGGATCGGGCGACCAGCCCTCCGCGCCATCGAGCGCGCGGACAGCGGCTTTCTCGTCCACCGGTGGCTTGAGGACGATGCCGCCATCGCCGACGAAGGCGAAGAGCCGCCCCTCGATATAGTAGCCGTCGTGACCGAAGATTTTGCGCTTCGCCACGCCCGGCCAGTGGAGCAGATGCTCCTCGACGTACGCCTGGATCGCGGGCGCGACCTCACTCTCTGTCACGATGCATTCCCCTTCAGTTTCAGTCGCGGACGAAACGTCGCGTAGATCGCCGGGATCGGCCGGGGCGCCGGTTCCTGCGGGCGCGCAACGGCAGCGGGCGCGAGCAGAGCGAACTCGTTGCCGTCCGGGTCCGTCATGATCGCCAGCGCGCCCCACGGATAGTGGATCGGGTGCGCGCCGAACACGCCACGCGCGGCAAGGCTGTCATACGTCCCGCGATCCACCGCGAAGGTGATACCCGTCGCCCGGCCCGTCGCTTCGGACGCGGTATCAGCGTCCGCAACGGCAAGCATGAGCGCCGCGCCGCCATCGCCAACCTCCGCGCCGCCCGCCCACTGCCGCCGTAGCGGTAGTCCAAGCGTGCCGCAGTAGAAGAAGAGCGCGCGGTCAAGATCGCGCACGAAAACGAAAACCGATTGCAATTGTGGAACGATCATGGGGTTCACTCCGGTCGAACGAAGCCGCGAACATTCAGGTAGAACAAATGTACGTATAGGTGCGCCGTTTGTCAAGGGGTTTGTCGGAAGGCACGAGGATTGTCATGCACAAAGAGTCGGATGCAGCGGCGACGGGCGGTTTACGAACCGCCCGTCGTGGGGAAACAGGCTATCATCACCGAGGAGGAGCCTCAGTCGCCCCGTTCGAGGATGACGACCGGAATCTGCCGGGTGGTCTTCTTCTGATACTCGGCGAAACCCGGCATTTGCTCCGCCTGCCGATTATACAGGCGCTCGCGCTCCGCGCCTTCGGCGACTGTCGCCCGCGCCTGAAACTTCTCGGCGCCCACCTCGACGGTTGCTGTCGGGTCGGCGACCAGATTGTGATACCAGTCGGGGTTGGTGGGCGCGCCAGCCTTTGACGCAATGATGACGATGCGATCGCCATCGGTGGTGTACACGAGCGGCGTTGTGCGAGATTGGCCGCTTCTGGCGCCGGTGGTGGTCAGCAAAAGCATCGGGCTACCAGCGAACGGGCCACCGACCTTGCCGCCATTGGCTCGGAACTCCGCGATCACCTGCTGATTGAAGTCGTTGTTGCTCGCCATGGGTCCTCCTGTTGACAGCGTGCGGTCACTCCGCACACTTACGGACGATCAGAGTGTCAGGATAGATCAGGGTTCTATTGTGAGCAAACAACCGGGTAGACGTGGCGCATGCTCATCGGATTGTTGCCCGGCGGCGAGAACGCGAAAAGACACCGGGACCAATGAGGGCAAGGATAAAGAAGGGGAGACCGAGAAGATTGCGAACCGTCGGGCGCGCACTCTCTGGGGCGAACCGCGCGAGATAGATTGCCGGGATTGCGCAGGCGCACAGCAGCGCGCCGAAGCCGAAGCGTGTCAGGAGTGCGCGGCGATCACGCGCGATGTATACGAGCAGCGCCACGATAAGCGGCGGAACTGTGGCCAGTACCCCGAAGAAGACGTATCCGCTCGGCTTCGTGATGTGGATCAGCAACAGATGCGCGACTCCGAAAACGGTTACGAAACCGCA
>JALYUS010000517.1 GCA_030853625.1 Chloroflexota bacterium | reverse complement strand
GCATCGTCGCGGCGGCATCGAGCGACGCGCCGGTCGTCACCGTCAGCCCGCTCGCCGGGATTGAGACGATGATGACGCGCAAAGACTTCGCAGGCGGCGTGGCCTACCCCGAAGAGGCAATCACCTTCGCGGAAGCCGTCTGGGCCTACACCTGGGCGGGCGCGTACGCCTCGTTTGAGGATAGAGTCAAAGGTAGCCTGACACCCGGCAAACTCGGCGATGTCACCGTCCTCAACGCCGATGCCCGCACCGTGGACCCGGACGACATCGCGGAAATGACCGTTGATTACACGATCATGGACGGCGAAATCGTCTATAGCGGTATGTAGGCCCCAATCATCGTCTGGCCCGATGTATGCCTTGATATGTGTGCCATTGTGGCGTACAATCACATCGGTGTGACTAAGTAATGCCAGAGGAGGGCGTGATTAATGAGCGTTGCAAGCAAGCCGCGCACGCCAAAGACCGTGCGGATCGTCACGCGGGTGACGCCTGAGATCAAAGAGAAGATCGCGTATGCGGCGTCGCTTGAACACACCTCGGTCACGACGTTCGTTGAGCGTAACGCTCTCCAGGCAGCTGAAGAGACGATCCGTCAGCATGAGATTATCCCGCTGTCCGAGCGCGCGTCGTATGCGCTGATCGAGTCTTTCTTCAGTCCGCGCGAGCCAAGTGACACACTCCGGCGCGCGCAACAGCGTTACGCCGCACTGATCGTCTCGTCTGAATTGTGAGCGTGCCGCGCTTCATCATCCAGCGCCTCGCCGACCATCACGATCGGTCGGCGTTTTCGTGTGGAAATGAATCGCTTGATACGTACCTCGCGCGCGGCGCCGGGCAGGACATGCGCCGTCGTGCCGCCGCTGTGTATGTCGCTTGTGAGGAGAATGCGGAAGCCGTTTGCGGGTATTACACGCTCAGCGCGTCCGATCTCGAAACAGTTGATCTTCCCGAAGCGATGCGAAAACGGCTTCCCCGCTATCCGAAACTGCCTGCGGTCTTGCTCGGTCGTCTCGCTACCGATTTTCGGTGGCGGGGAATTGGCTTGGGAGGCGCACTCCTCTATGACGCCTTTCGTCGGTGTCACACGCGCAACGATTTCGGGGTGATGTTCATCGCCGTTGATCCTTTCCCGGAAGCGCGGAAATTCCACGCTCACTATGAATTCCGGGACATCCCCGATCAAGAACGCATGTACATCCCGATTACAGAGGCGGAGAAACTGGTCGAGAGTGCGCAATCATCTCAATGATCCTTGCTCCTACGCCTCGAACGAACCCTTCACAAGCAGTTCGCTATGCGCCGAATTCGCGCTGCGCACCCGGCTTGAGCGGGTAGCAGACCACGCCCGGCACATCGGCCTCGACCTGTCGCTTGAATGCCTCGCCGTCTTGCTTGATCGGCGGGAAGGTGTTGTAGTGCATCGGGATGACCGCCTTTGGGCGGACGAAGCGCACCGCGCGGACCGCATCATCCGGTCCCATCGTAAAGTGGTCGCCGATGCAGACGCACATCAGATCAATGCCCGCCTCACCGATCAGTTCCATATCCCGGAAGAGCGCGGTGTCGCCGGTGTGATAGATCGTCATGCCGCCGAAGCGGATAACCAGCCCCGCCGGGACGCCCGCCGCGACAACGGTATCCGGCCCGGTCTGATACGAGGAGGTATGCCACGCCGGCGTCAACTTCACGCTGCCGCCGTCGAAGGCCATCGTGCCGCCATGGTTGCCGTGGTTCGTCTTGACGCCCTGCGCGCTGAGCCATTCGCCCAGTTCGAAGGTGCTGATCACCGTCGCGCCCGTCCGCTTGGCGATTGCCTGCGCGTCGTCAATACCGTGATCGTTATGCGCGTGGGAGAGCAGGATCGTATCGGCGCGGAGGTCATCGGCCTTGACCGTCGCGAGTGGATTCCCCGTCACCCACGGGTCAATCAGGACGGTCTTACCGTCCGCTTCGAGCGCGAATCCCGAATGGCCGAGATAGGTGAGCAGCATTGTCATTCCTCCTTCTGAACCCACGATGGGCAGTCTCTTTCTTGCAGTGTACCGCGTCCATACCCGCTTGCCACGCCGCGCATGATCGTAGCCACGACATCGGCAGCGACGTATACTCGGCGGAGCGATCATAGGCTCGTACTATCGTACTATCGGAGGTGCGGTGTGGAACTGCGTCACCTCGCGTATTTCGTGGCGGTAGCGGATCATCAACATTTCACACGCGCGGCGGAGGCGTTGCACATCGCGCAGCCCTCACTCAGCCAGCAGATTCGCAAGTTGGAAGAGGAAATCGGTAACACACTCTTCGAGCGGACGCGCGGGCAGGTAACGCTCACGGAGGCGGGCCAGCATTTGCTCCCACACGCCCGCGCGCTGCTCGCCCGCTCTGCCGAGGCTGAGCGCGAGTTGGCGGAACTGGCAAACCTCGAACGCGGTCGCCTCCGTCTCGGCGCGCTCCCCGCCCTCAGCGCCTCGATGCTGCCGCCGCTGCTCGTCGCGTACCATGCCCGCCACGCGGGGATCGCCCTCGAACTGCACGAAGCGCCGACGATCACCCTCCTGCGGCAACTCGAACACCGCGAGGTAGACCTCGCGC